>JAHJBW010000236.1 GCA_018813405.1 Candidatus Margulisiibacteriota bacterium
CGGTAAGGAAACGCTTCAAAATAGCGTCCCTTTTCATTCCGATGACCGAATCCTGCGAGCCAACCATTCCTACATCGCTGATATAAGATGTGCCGCCCGGCAATACCCTGTCGTCGGCGGTCATGACGTGTGTGTGTGTCCCAAGGACCGCGGAAACCCTGCCCTCAAGATAAAATCCCATGGCCACTTTTTCGGAAGTTGCCTCGGCGTGCATGTCCACGATTATATTGTTGGTCTCTTTTTTTATCACTTCCACAACCCTGTCCGCCGCCCTGAAAGGGCAATCCATGGCCGCCATGAAGGTCCTGCCCAGCAAGTTTAAAAGCCCCAGCTTTACGCCGTCTTTTTCGATGATAAGTAATTCCTTGCCCGGCGCGGCAGGCGGATAATTGGCGGGCTTTACCATGTTCTCGAACTTGGCGATCTCCCTGCCCAGCTCCTTTTTGTCGAACATGTGGTTGCCCATGGCCAGGCCGTCGATGCCCATGTCCATTAAGGCGGTATATATCTTCAGGGTAATGCCATAGCCGTGGGCAGAGTTCTCTCCGTTGGCCAGGATGAAATCGGGAGAGAGCTCCCTCATTAATTCAGGAAGGAGCTCTTCCGTTATCTTTCTGCCGTAGGCCCCAATAATATCGCCGATGAAAAGTACTTTGATATGCTTATTTGGCGACATCCTGCGCCCTCGTTTCGCGGATCACGGTAACCTTTACCTCTCCGGGGTATTCCAGCTCCGCTTCTATCTTTTTCGCAATGTCGTGCGCCAGTTTTGTGGCCAGGACATCATCGATCTTGACGGGGTCAACAATGACCCGGAGCTCGCGGCCGGCCTGGATGGCATAGCATTTCTCAACGCCGGAGAACTTCTTTGCCAGTGCCTCCAGCTGTTCCAGCCTTTTAACGTAGGCCTCGAGCGTATCGCGCCTGGCTCCCGGACGGGCGGACGAGATGCCGTCGGCGATCATGACCAGCACCGCCTCGACGGACCTGGCATCCACATCCCCGTGGTGTGCTTCAATGGCATGCACAACTTCAGGGGATTCTCCAGCCTTTTGCGCGAAGACCGCTCCCAGCTTGACGTGAGTGCCTTCCACTTCTTTGTCGATGGCCTTGCCGATGTCGTGCAGCAGCGCCGCGCGCTTGGCCAGCTTTACGTTTACGCCGAGTTCCGAGGCCAGCATGCCGGCCAGGTGCGCCATCTCAATTGAGTGCTGGAGCACGTTTTGTCCGTAGCTGGTTCTGTAATGCAGGCGGCCCAAAAGCTGTATCAGCACGGCAGGCAGGCCATGCACATCGGTCTCGATGGTCGCCTTTTCGCCCCATTCCCACATGGCGGCCTTGACCTCTTCCTTTGATTTGTTGTACATCTCTTCAACGCGGGTGGGGTGAATGCGCCCGTCGGAAATGAGCTTTTGCAGGGTCAGCCTGGCGATCTCCCTTCGCAGGGGGTCGAAGCTTGAAAGTATTACTGCCTCGGGGGTGTCGTCAACGATCAAGTCAACGCCCGTTAGCGTCTCAAAGGCGCGAATATTCCTTCCCTCGCGCCCAATGATCCGGCCCTTCATTTCATCCGAGGGCAGTTCGACCACCGACGTGGTGGTCTCGACCACATGGTCAACCGCACAGCGCTGAATGGCGGTGGAAAGCAGCTCGCGCGCTTTCTTGTCGACATTTTGTTTTATCTCGTCTTCTTTCTTTTTTATAATGAGCGCGGCATCCCTTTCCACGTCCTTTTCCAGGTTTTTCAAAAGCATGCTCTTGGCCTCGTCGGTGGAAAGCTGGGCGATCTTTTCAAGCTCTTTGATGTGCTGGTCCCGGATCTTTCCCAGCTCGGCTCTTATTTTTTCAACCTCGGCTTCTTTTTCGCTGGCCTTTTTTTCCTGCGCTTCTATCTGCTTTTCGCGTCTTTCGAAATGGTCCTCTTTCTGAAGCAGTCTTCTTTCCTGCGCCGAAAGCTCGCCCTTTCTTTCTTTTATCTCTTTCTCCACTTCGGAACGGATCTTTACCGCCAGCTCTTTTGCTTCAAGCAGGCCTTCTTTTCTTTTTGTCTCGGCTTCTTTCTTCGCGTCCTCGATAATCCTTTTGGCGGTTTCTTCCGCTATGCGGACCTTTTGCGCCAGCATCTGGCGGCGAATGACCAAAAAGGCCACTGCCATCACAAAGACGACAGCGGCGGCCGTTATAAAGTATATCAAGCTATTAAGTGTCATAAACGTTCATCTCCTTCAATAATATAATTTGGTCACGCCCTGGCTTTTGCCTTCTTGTTCTTTTCCTGTGTCGGGTTTTTATCCTCTTCCTTTTCTTCAACCTGGGTCCTGATCAGCTTCTCTATCTTTTCGGCGGTCGATGGCGTTGCCTTTAGATATTTAATGCTGGCGTCAAATCCCTGTCCCAGCTTTTCTTCGCCAAAGGTATACCAGGAGCCGCTTTTGGCGACTATGTTGGCGGCCACTCCCATCTCCAGCAGTTCCGCCTGCTTGGAAATGCCTTCGCCGTGTATCAGCACAAAACTGCCGCTGCGGAAGGGCGGGGCGACCTTGTTCTTTACCACTTTTACGGCTACCCTGGTGCCGATGATCTGTTCTCCTTCTTTTATTTTCTCGCGGGCCCTGACATCAAGCCTTACCGATGAATAGAACTTTAAGGCCCTTCCTCCCGGCGTGACCTCGGGATTGCCGAACATGACCCCTACCTTTTCCCTGAGCTGGTTGATGAATATCAGCACGGTCTTGGACTTTGAAACGACCGAGGTGAGCTTCCTGAGCGCCTGCGACATCAGCCTGGCCTGCAGGCCTATCTGGGCGTCACCCATTTCACCCTCAACTTCTGCTTTGGGGACAAGCGCCGCGACCGAATCCACTACAATAATGTCTATGGCGCCGGACCTGACCAGCGTCTCGCATATCTCCAGGGCCTGCTCACCGTAGTCAGGTTGTGAGATCAACAGGTTGTTGATGTCCACCCCCAGCTTTTTTGCGTAGACCGGGTCCATGGCGTGCTCGGCGTCGATAAAGGCCGCTATTCCGCCCGCCCTTTGGGCCTCGGCAATGGTCTGCAGGGATACAGTGGTCTTGCCGCCGCCTTCCGGCCCATATATTTCTATGATCCTGCCTTTGGGAAGTCCTCCCACCCCCAGTGCCATGTCAAGGCTGAGAGATCCTGTTGGGATCGCTTCTATCTGCAGCCTGGTGGCCATCCCCATTTTCATGATAGAGCCTTTACCAAAGTTCTTTTCGATCTGTGCCAGTGCTATTCCCAGTGCTTTGTCTTTTCCTGTGTTCATGATGAACCCTCCTTTTAAATTTTCAATTTTCCCTGCCTGCCGGCAGGCAGGAATTAATTTCTACTATTATCTAATTTCCAATTTCTAATCTCTAGATAGGTTGGGCCTTTAGGGGACAATTTGCTTTCCATAAGGCTTATTCTTTCAACGACCATCTCTCCAAACTCCTGTTTTTCGCAGGAGCGCAATTTTTCGAACAACCCCCTGGCTTGTTTGGGTTCTCTGACCCTGCCGATGGTAATATGCGCCTGCCACTCTCTTTCTTCTTTTTTGTATCCCAATTCGCCAAGCGCGTCATCAATGGTCCCCGCGATCTTCCTGATGGGCTCGGCCCCTTCCGCAATATCCAGCCAGACAACCCTTGGGCGGGTTGGAGAAGGGAAGACGCCGCAGCCGGACACCTTTAGTTTTAGGGCGCGGATATCTTTTGTGGCTCCGTCCAGCGTTTTGATTATGTTTTTTTGCTGGCCGTCCTTTACCCATCCCAGGAATTTTAGCGTCAGGTGAAGGTTCCCGGGCTTCACCCATTTTATTTCCGGATAGTCCCTTTTTATTTCTTCAATGATCTTAGCAATATTGCTTTTTATTTCGTCGGTAAGTTCTACCGAAACAAAACATCTCATCCGCTAAATTTCACCGCCTAAATGTATCCACAGCAATCCCAGCGCGGCTTGAGTTGCCTTTTCCCTTATCTCTGCCCTTGTCCCCTGCAAAAACAGCTCTTTAGCCTCGTTGCCAGAGGGTGTCGCTATTGCCAAAAAAACCTGTCCCACAGGGGCAGGGGGCAGCGGCGATGGACCGGCACAGCCGGTGGTTGCCAGCCCTATGTCTGTCTTGAATCTCTTCCTGATATTGTCAGCCATTGCCAGTGCCACGCTTTTGCTGGCAGGACCTTCTTTTGCTATAAGCGATCCCGCAATGCCCAGCTCGGTCACCTTGATGCGATTGTGATAACAGACCAGGCCGCCCATGAAATATTCCGAACTGCCTGCAATGTTGGTCAGCCGGCCGCATACCATTCCGCCTGTCACGGATTCCGCCACCGAAAGCGTTTTATGGCTTTCTTTCAAGGTACTGGCGATCTCGTCATCGGTGATCTTGCCGATGGTCGACAGCATCTTGCTGTAGAAATCCTCAAGCCTGACCTCTTGTTTTTTTATTTCTTCGCCCATTTGATAAAGTACTCCAGGCCTGACACTATGGTCATAAGGGCCGCCAAATAAAGCACGGTGACCGCAAATGGCAGGCCAAGTATCAACATCAGTACCGCGACTACCTGCGATACGGTCTTTATCTTTCCCCACGGGCTGGCCGCGATGACCTTTCCTTTGCGGGCCTTATCCATTCTTAGTCCGGACACGGCAAAATCGCGCGCCGCAATAATAATTACCGGGACCGCTGGCGCCAGACGCACATCGATCAGGGCTATCAGCATTGAAATAACAAGGATCTTGTCCGCCAAGGGATCGATCAATTTCCCAAGATCAGAGGTTTGTTTATAGCGCCTGGCAATATAACCGTCAAGCGCGTCGGTCAGAGAGATAAGCAGGAACAGTCCTGCCGCCCATAGCGGGCGATTGGCATACAAAAAGTATATATTAAGAGGGATTAAGGCTATTCGCGCCAGAGTAACTGCGTTAGCAGCGGTCACGTAACCAGCAAAGCAGAAAGGTCATAGGCGGAAGATCCTGTGATCTTTGCCTTGACGAAACTGCCGGCTCTTATGCGAGACCTGGTTTTAATTACTACAGAACAATCGATCTCAGGAGCGTCCATGTATGTCCTGCCGTACAGCAGTCCATCTTCTATTCGTTCTACAAGTACTTCAAATGTTGTTCCGATCAATTTCTTGTTCCGCTCCTTTGATATCAGGTTCTGTAATTTCATCAAACTATCGAATCTCTGGTTGGCAACAATAGCCGGGACCTGCCCTCTTAATTTTGCCGCAGGTGTCCCGTTCTCTCTGCTTTAAACAAATCCTCCTAATCGTTCAAACCCGGTTTTTTCTACAAAATTTAATAAATACTCAAAATCGGTGTCTGTTTCTCCGGGAAAGCCCACCATTATGCTTGTCCTTATGGCGATCCCCGGCACAGAATGCCGGATTTTATTTATTAAATCAAGGATTTCGTGCCCCCATGGACGAGGGCGGTTCATCCCTTTTAAAATCTTAGCACAGGCATGCTGAAGTGGCAAGTCTAAATAGGCGCATATTTTCTTCTCTTCAGCCATGACTTTAATAAGCCTTTCATTAATATGGGAAGGGTGCGCATACATTATTCTTATCCAGTGGATGCCTTTAATCCTGGCGGCGGCTTTTAATATCCTGGGCAGTTCGAAGTGGGCGGTGGTGTCCTGAGCGATAAAGATCACTTCTTTTACGCCCCTGTCTGCCAATACTTCAACTTCCTTCAGAATATCTTGGACCTTCCTAATCCTAAGCCCGCCTCTGATCATGGGTATAAGGCAATAAGTGCATTTGTTATTACAACCTTCCGCTATCTTCACATAAGCCGTCCAGGGCGGCGTCGCCTTTATTCTTGGTGTTTTGTAGTCAAACAACCCAATGCTCTCGATCTCCTCCACATCTTCCCGCGTGCCCCCACGTGTCTCTTCGTGTCCCCACATCTTCGGCAGACATCCCGCCACATAGACTTTCTTCCCGAGCTTTTTCATCTCTTCGATCGTTTCCAGCGATTCTTTGCGTGCTGATTCAAGGAAAGCGCAAGTGTTCACGACAATGATATCCGCTTCTTTCTCGCTGGTGGTTATCTCGCATCCGGAGGCCGCTAGCTTGCCCATCAACACCTCTGTGTCGCAAAGGTTCTTGGGACAACCCAGAGAAATAAAAAATGCTTTCATGGTTGAATTATAACACCTTCTCTAAGCCTCTCCATGAACTCGAGGGCGGGCTGCCAGACTTTTTCTTTGGCGTTCTTCCCAAAAACCAGGTCGCAATGGCCGGCCTTTGGTACTCCGGCAAATTCTACATCAGCGCATGGAAGCAT
This sequence comes from Candidatus Margulisiibacteriota bacterium, assembly GCA_018813405.1. GTDB lineage: Bacteria > Margulisbacteria > WOR-1 > XYC2-FULL-46-14 > JAHJBW01 > JAHJBW01. The sequence goes on from JAHJBW010000236.1 coordinate 6,295, forward strand.
GTTTTTCAGCGGGCGGATGGAAGATTCTGAAGCGACTTTATCTTCCTCGCCGTAAAATGCCAGGATGGGAGTTTTAGCGCTGCAAAGGCATGCGCCGTAATCTACCTTCGGTTCTTTCCCTTTTACCAGGGGGATCTTCTTTTGTCCAAAAAGCCAGCTCAAGGCATGTGGCAGGTTGAGGCCCCTGATCCCTTCCAGTGGCAGTGATGTGAACTGGTGAGTAAGGGCCATGTTCACCAGGAAATAAAAAACTTCAGGAGGGATCCCTTCAGTCCCCTTTTCGATAAAAAGCCTCAAGATGTCGGGGGTGGTATTCTCAAAATTCCAAACAGGGGCTTGTTTCAAAAGCGAATCGGGAATGATCTTTACAATCTTGGTGGCGGTAACCGCATGTTCAGAAAGGAGCTGGACCGGCTGCATTCTTTCCAGCCCGGTCAGCTTATAAAACAAGCCAGCCATTGCAAGACTAAATATAAAAAGCTGGTCTTTACTTAGTTGTACCGGACTGCCAAGCGTGACGGCTGCCCTTATCCTTTCATCGCAATGGGTTGCCAGGTAAGCATAGATGGCAAGTCCTCCCAGGCTGTGCCCCAGCCAGAAGATCGGAAGACCCGGGTCATTTTTCGCAATATAGTTGAGGGCGGTCGGCGCCAGATCATTGACTATTTTCTGGAAGGAAATTTCATCAAATGGAGTTGGCGTGTAATTTTTACCGTATTTATTTATCACATACCGTGAATTGACGCGCGGTCCCAGGAAGTTTAAAACATAGACAAGGTAGCCTTGTGCGGCAAAGAAGTTCGTCAGGGATTTTGTGTGGTCAAGGCTCAAAAAATCCAGCCCTTTTTCAGTTGGCATTCTGAATACATTGCCGTTCTCCCAGGATCCGTGGGCGCATACAAGAATGCCCTTTGGGATTGCGTCGGGAACGTAGATCTTTTTGATAAAGATAGGATAGCCCTCTGTTGTCCAGGGGAAATGGTCTTCTGTGGCAAGGCCGGTCACAAAACTGCGTTGGTTATAAAATCCACGGCCCCACGTCGTTTTTGACGGCGGCGCGCTTTGAGCGATCAGATTTTTTGCTGCACTAATTATGTTTCGGATCATGATGTTTTATCTGTGGTTTTGGCGGAGAATTTCAATTGATTGTTGTGTTCCGCTGCGTCCTTGAATGAGCTAAGCGCGGCTGTTATAATTTAAATATATTCAACTGAAACTGGAAGTAAGCCTATGCATGTAACATTAATTTTCCCTCCGCACACTCTGCCGCTTACGCCTCCCGTATCTCTCCCGTTGCTTACGGGTTTTTTGAGAGAAAAGGGGATCAAAGTTAAGCCGCTTGACCTTAATTGCGAGGCGTTAGACCATTTACTTTGCCCGGAAGTGATACAGGAGAACTATGGGATCCTTCTAAAAAAGAACCTTAAGGGAAGGGGCGTTTACCACAGGGATGACATTATTAAATATAAACAGGTCTTGGTGTCTTCTATTGAGCAGGCCAAGAATACCATGCGCAGCAAGCGGCATTTCTATTCGCAAAGCAAGTTGAATTGGTCGGTCTTCTTGATCCAGAAAGCATTTGAATTATTCTCGCTTTCCAGTTATCCGCACAAGTTCACCTTTGCCGGATCCGACCTTGTCATTGACCGGCAGGGCACTTTGTTGTCGGCCAGCAAGGTCCCTACTATATTTGATGATTTCCTTAAGAAAAGGGCGGTTGATATTGCGCGATCCAAAACACGCTTGCTCGGCTTTTCGGTCAATTCGTTTACCCAATTGCTGTATGCCCTGAAACTTGCCAGACAGATAAGGCAAACCTGTCCTAATATGCACCTTACGGTCGGGGGAACGTTCTTGTGCGCCTTCAAGAACTATTTCAAGGACTTTTCTCCGATCTTTGATCTGTTTGATACTGTCATCATTCACGAAGGGGAGCATGCCCTGCTAGACCTTGTCGATTATTTGCGGGCAGGCAAGCCTTTTAATAAATGCAGAAATCTGATTTTTAAAAACAATGGAAGGATACAGAAAAGCCCTTTGCTTTTTCAGGAAGATCCAAACTCGCTTCCTTTGCCGGATTTTGATGGATTGCCGCTCGGCAAATACTTCGTTCCCGAAACAGTGGTCTCTTTGCCGCTTGCGCGGGGGTGCTACTTTGGAGCCTGCACTTATTGCGGTTATAATCATAATTTTATAGGACGATACCGTGAAGAAACTGTCAGCCGCATCGTCGAGAAGATCAGGTCGTTACAAAAACAACTAAAGACCAGGTATTTCATTTTCTCTGTTTCGGCCCTGGCACCCGTTCTGGCGAAAGAGCTTTCAAGGCAACTGGTGCGCAATAAAATAAAGATTCATTGGATGTCACAGGCCCGGGCAGAAGCGGCCTTTGACGAAGATGCTTTTTCAGCCCTGGCCAAAGCCGGCTGTCGTATGCTTGCTTTCGGGTTTGAATCCGCCAATCCGCGGATATTGGGCCTGATGAATAAGGGAATAATGCCCCGTGATCAAAAGCGTGTACTAAAGGCCTGCAAAAAGAACGGTATTCAGGTCGAAGTGGATATTCTTTATAATTTTCTTGACGAAAAACCCCTCGAGCTTAAAGACACACTGGACTTTCTTTATGAACACAAGAGCAGCATTACTTATCTGGCCCTTAATGATTTTTTTGTCGCAATGGACTCGCCCATCTTTTGGGACCCGGAGCGTTTTGGCCTGGTGGTAAGCGCGCCGACCGCAAGCCGCGGCATCATAAAGCTGTTCAATGGGAGAGTTAAATGGCGCACATATGCCAGAAAAAACAGCGGAGAAGAGAAAAAACAAAAGGCTCTTATTTTGAAGGATTTTCTTGCAAACATGTCAGAAGAGGGATTTAGAAAAGCAAGCAAAAAATATCTGGTCAATGGCAGATTGACCGCTCAAACCAACAGTGTCTTTAACCTGCTATACTCTTCCCGCGGTAGCCAGACTAATGAAGCACATAGACCAGCCTGTCGAAATCCTTGAGCGGGATCCCCTCGAGCGAATTATTACATCCATAGATCCCCCTGGACAACATGAGAAGATTGCTTTTGTTGTTGGCATCAAAATAAGAGGAATTGGCGACATAATATTCCTGGCATTCTCTTTTACAGGAAAGCCCGCAGCGGAATTTGTCGTTTTCTTCCCTGTTGGTCGAAGCAAAAAGGCAGTTGGAGGTGAATGAAACAGGGATGAGAGGAAAATATAAATGGGTTTTCAGATCATGACATGCGCTCTTGCTGGGGGCTATGCCGTGCCAGAGATTGTCATATCCAAATGCTTTGACTTTCTTTTCTTTTAAAAACTTGCAAATTGCTGGATTGCTCAGGATAGAAATTCCAAAAAGTGATCTATAGGGAAGAAGCTTTGTCTCCGCCAGTGGATTTACGCTGCGCCTCATTTTATTCAATGCGCGGCCAATGACCGGTACCAGGCGGGGGTATTTCTGCAACATTTCCAATGCTCCCCAGTCGTTTATTATGACCTCGGATTTTTTTGCGGCGCGATCGTTCATTAACCCGAGCAAAACGGATAAACGGGCGCTCCCCGTTGGAGTTATCATGAAAGGCGTAACCAGACAGATTGATACAGACCTTTCCTGGCCCAGCCTAATATATTTAGCAAGTGTTTCTCTGGAGGGCATCAAGTTCTCGCAGGATTCTGAACCCACATACAAACGCATTTCTTTTGAGAATGTAAGATTGTTTTGATTTGTTATCATGGATTTTAAGATGCCTTCGATCCTGTTCCTGAAAAGGTATTTTTCCTGCTCGAAGAGGGGGAACAAAGCGAATTGTTTCATTATTTGACCCCTTTGTAAGTGCAGTTGTAGCCTTTTTCGCAAAGTTCGGGGTACCACGAGGGATAAGTTTCACAGTAAAGCCGGACGATCTCCTCACTGGACAATCGCCCCGAAAGAACCTTCTTTACAAGACGGACCGTCTTTACTCTGCTTTCGATCTGATGGTCCCTGCCGCAGATCTTTAATGAATGAATGCCAATGTTTTGCAATTGCTTGATTGAGCAAAGCCCGCATCCTGGATGAGGGCGTCCGCAAGGATCATTGATGGGCTGGTGCATCATTGTTTCGTGCCGCCAGAAATGTTCCAGGTTTTCGTGCGATCGTTCAAATTCCTGATAAGAGGCCTTTTTGCGGAAGAATATCTTCTTGAGCTGCGATAGCGATGCCCGGCAGAAAGTGCCCAGCGGGGCAATGTGATGAGCGTAGCATACCGAGCCCTCATAAGGACAACGGTCGTTCATAAGGAAAGCCTCGAATTCGCGATTAGGGTTATCGGAGATTATTCTTTTCATTTCACCCAATGGCAGATAGCGGGAAAAGATCACCCTCTTAAATGCTATGCCGGCTGATTCGAGCAGTTCAAGAGTAAAAGAATTATAGACGCCAAAGTCGCTGCTTATAATCAACGGGGTCCTTATCAACCACTCCTTGGCCATGAGCAGCAGTCCCAGATCGCTTATTATAAACCCATCCGGCTGAAGATCTTCAAGCGAGAATAATATGGGTTTGAGCGCTTTTAACTGTATGTCATTGTAAGTGCAGGCATTGAACGCGAGAAAGATCTTTTTGCCAAAAGAATGAACCTGGCGTATAAGGCTCCTTATGTCCTGAAAAGATAAAACATTGGCGGTTTTGATCTCGCGGCGGTTTATGGATACCAGATAACCAAACTTGGCTCTCCAGGACCCAGGAATGAATCCCGCGTAAAACTCATCAACCCCGGCTTCGACCAGGGTCGCGATCTCTTCCTTGTGCACGACGGGACTGGTGATCAGACAATATCTTTCGGCCATTTTTTTATTATACTTAACAATCCTGTGTTTGGGAAGTCTTCAATAATCCATTTGTCATATGCTATGATGCAATTGAATGAAATGGACAATCAAGTTACTATCCTGATGTTCCATAAGGTCGTTCCTTCGTTATCGTTGAACCACTGGGGGCCGATAACCCTTGATGACTTTAAGGCCCAGATTGATCTTATTGGCAAGAACAAGTATTCATTATTAACACTTTCTGAAATGGAACGGCATTTGCTTGGCAGAGGCAGCAAAAAGCGAGCTGTCTTGTTGACCTTTGATGACGGTTCTTGTGATAATTATGAGCATGTTTTTCCTTTTTTAAGAGAAAGGGGCATCCCCGCCGTCTTTTTCTTGTGTGCGGGGTACGTTGGGACTGGCAGGATATTCTGGTGGGACAGGCTTGAGGACTGGCTTCTTAAAACGCGTAAACAGCGACTAATACTGCGGTCGGGACAGGGAGAGGTCATCTTGCCTCTCAAGAGCCGTGACGATAAGATCAGGGCTTTCAACGGTATTGTGCGATACTGGCATTGCGGGAGAATAGGGGCCAATGAGCTGCTTGAAGAAATTAAGCCTCTCTTGCAGGTCGGTGCAGAAAGTGCGACAAGGTCAGCTATGAGCTGGGCTGAAGTGCGAAAAATGCAGAAGGCTGGTTTTGGTTTTGGATCTCATGGGGTCGAGCACCTTGATCTGGCGCTTATAGATCACAAGAAAGCCAAAGATGAGATCAAACGCTCAAAAAAGATTCTGGAGGAAAAGCTCAAAGAAGATGTCACTGCCTTTTCATTCCCTTACGGAAAGTGGAACCCAAAAATTACAACCATGTTGCGAGCCGCGGGATATAAAATGGCTTTTACAAGTGTTCCGGGCGAGGTCAGACCCGGGGATAACGCTTACGCGCTAAAAAGAAGAACGGCCTTGGAGCGGATGAAATGAAAAGACCCGATCTTTCCGTGGTAATGCCGACATATAATCA
>JAHJBW010000237.1 GCA_018813405.1 Candidatus Margulisiibacteriota bacterium
CTTTCGGACCTGACCAAAGCGCACCTTCTGCTTGATATGGCCAACATCCTGAAGGCCGCTTCCATTACGCCGGGCGCCGCCGGTTTTAGCGAATCGGTCGAAACACTTAAGGAGGCGGTAAAGACCTTCAGGGAAACTGAAAAAGAAGCCGGAAAGGTCAAGGCCGGCAGTCTGTTGTCATATCTGGCCGGCAACATTAAGAATGGCGCGATACTGGGCATTGCAGAAAGCCAGGTAACATACGGACAGATGCTGGAAGAGAAAAGATCGGAATACGAAAACGCGGAGAAGAGCTATCTTCAGGCCTTAAAGACGGCCGGCAAAGTGGTGGAAGCTTTCATTCAATACAACGGCAGTAATGGGGGCATTCAAAACTTTGAGGCCGCCAAACTGGGCCTGCAGATATATAAAACCCTGATCTGGGTAACCAACAGCCTGGGCGGCGTAAGGGAAGAGCTGTCAAGGGATTACTTCGAAATACGGCCCGAGTTCAAGATAGCCCTGATCTTGAACCGCGGATTGCTTAAGGCCAACCATGTTACCAGCGAATGGGCCGAAATAAGGGAAGAAGCCATTGAGGCGGCCAAAAAGGGCGATGTGCTGGACATACAGCTTCCGCTCGATAAGCTGATGGACATTGTCCGCAAAAACAGCTCCGGAGGAGAGACCATCTTCATCCATCCCGAAATGCTTTTTGCCACAGACTCAAATATGTGGATGATGAGGTTTGGCTACATTGGCAACCTGATCGGCGCCAGGGTCTACGGCGAGGCCATACGCGAATATGAATTGACACTTAAAGAATTGACCGAACCCGGCATAAGGGAGAACGAGTTTTTGGCGGACATCCATTCCGCCATAGCCGACCTTTTCTGCTACCAGGTGCGCGCTTTCGACCGGGCCAGGGAGCTGTACACCAAAGCGGCAAAGAGCCTTTTGATATTTTCCACCCGCCAGCAGTTGCCGGAAGGGCTTAAGGGGGCAAAATTGGAGGACGTTCTGGAAGAGCTTGAGAAATGCTGTAAAGATATGCCGGCCAAAGCGTTGAACATTTTTTGCCGTATTAAGTTCGGTCTGGCCAAACTTGAGCTGGAGAACTGGATACCCTACCCGGGAAATGCCAGGAAACAGTATGAAGAGATACTGCTCTCCTACCCCGCCAACGAGCTCGTGGACAATATGTCCGCCAAAAAGCTGGACAACCTGATCAGGGCGCATTTGTCGACAGGAGAAGTTGAAAACTACAGCCGGCACAGCTATGACAGGGCGAATGCCGCCTATGAAGAAGCAAGGTCGGTAATAGCCCGCAAGACCAGAATGAACGCCAAGCTTAAAAAGGCCATGGTACAGTACTATCTTGGTACAGGCGATGTCCAGAGGCTTCGGAAAGAGAACTTTAAGGCCGCTTTGCCGCGATACGAGGATGGCATTAAGATACTGAAAGACCTTGAAACCGCAAGCGGCAAGATCAACCGCGACTGCTACAAACTGCTGGCCCAGCTTTACGCTTCTCGGGCCGCGGCACTGGCCGGCCTGGGAAGGATAGAAGATGCTAAAGCCTCCTGGCAGGAAGCCATGAAGATTTTAAACGACAACGAAAAACTCCGCCCCATGCCCTATGACAGGGACAGGGACCTGCTTGAAAAACGCGTCAAAGAAGCCATGCTCGGCATATACGACGAGAGCAAGATAAAACAGTTCGCGCTAAGCGTTTACGCCTCGATACTGCCGCAGGAAAAAGGCAATTGGCAGGGTGACACTTCAATAGAAGGCAACACCCACACTGTTGTTGGGATGGATTTTTACCCCTTCAGAAACCTGCGGGTCGCCCTTGAATACGAGTCCGGCCTGGCCAAGGATATTCCGTACTTTTACAACAAGGCCAGTCAGGACCGCCTTGAGATAATGAACGTATCTCGCTCCAACACTTTCCGCGCAGAAATATCTTACGATCACAATGCAGATGATTTCTCTTTTAACGTGACACCGTCTTTCAAGATGACCAGGTACGACTATACCCGCACCGACCATTTCTTTAACATGGACTTTTCCGTGCATGAAGACTCAAACGATCCCAAAGCCATGGACTTTACAGCCTTTGTGCCCGGCGTTAGGGGCTCTTTCGACTGGAAGCCTACCCTTTTCAAGAACACCGGCCTGTCGCTGGGCGTGGACGGCGAGGTGTACGGCCTCTTTGGCCAGGGCGATGAGCCCATGCTCGAGATGGAAAAGACTTACATTGACATGGCCATCGGGGCGCTTGGAAAGATCGATACCACAGAAAAGGAAGAAATTAAGACCCAAAAAAATACAGAAAAAGACCAGGCCAAAAAGGACCTGGCCAACGGCAATCTCGCTTCCTGGAGGGTAACCCCCCACCTGCGCCTGGCCTTTGACAGCTGGCACATTGCGGATAACGCGGTATTAAGCTACCCCACCCTTTCGCTGGCGGCGGTGATGGGCGATGACCCCATAGCGGCTTCAGAGATGGGCTTCTATTCGCTGGGTTACTACCAGAAGGACGACGAGGGCAAAAAGGCGCTCAAGCACAACGATACCAGCCGCTACGCTTTCTCTATGGGACTGCGGACAGCGCTTAATATTGGCTCCGAGTACAACCATTCCATCCCCGTGTATTTCAACATGGAATACGGCAACTACGCCTACTACCAGGCCGGCATCGGCTACGAGTACCGCCAGACAGGCCCGGGCATTCCGCTCATTGCAGAGTTTTCCATGTGGGGCAGTTATTTTGACAATATGCAGCCTACGGCACAATCATCTACCAGCTACCAGATCGGGCTGGGGCTAAGGGTGCGCTTTCCAAAGCTCTTTTGAGCATATTCTGTGTAGGAAAAACGTCACACATACTCACAAATTGGTGCTACCCCAATAACACAAATGCAAGGGGCAATCACTAATACACACATTTGCACTAATGGCACTAATCCGAACCATCTAGCTTTTACCTCTTAATATCCGTTTAAAATGGATGTTATTGCGGTTGAGGCTGACCAGTATTCCTAATTCAAGTTTGCTTTGTTTCGGGTATCCGAGGACCTGCATTATATCCCTTGTTGAGAAAAGAGGAGCTACTTTCAATTCAAGTACTATTTTAAGATCGATAATAAAATCAATATAATATCTCCCTATCTTTTCCTTTTTGTAGTACAGATCAGACCTAACCTGTTCCTGGAATGGGATGTTTTGAGTTAGAAGTTCATTTTTGATGGCTTGCTGATAATATTTCTCTTGATAGCCTCCTCCCAAATGATTGTAAACCTTGTAAAGTATCCCTACTATTTTATAACTCAAGTCTCCATGAATAATTTCTGCCATTTTAGTTTCCTCCACTTATTAGAGGTACTAGCAATTTTCATGCCTGCCTGCCGGCAGGCAGGCCACCTCAACTTACCGCGTTCGCTCGGTGCATGCACTGAGCGAGCCCGCCTGAGGCGGGCGAGTCGAAGTGTAGTGAATCTCGGCACCTCATAAGCGTTATTTGTGTTCATCAGCGCATAAGCGAGTGCCTTTTGCATCCGTGTAATTCGTGTAAGGCCAATTAGTGAAAATAAGTGACATTTTTACTGCACAGAATAAACTTGCAATACCTAAATAATCAAAAACGCATAAGTAGATTTTTTCAGAAATAGTGAAATTTTCCCCCGCACATGCCGATAAATATATGGAGGACATTTTCAATGACCCGACCAGTTTCGCTTATTCAGGCAAATATTAGAGCGGTTAGAGGACAACTGGGCGAACTCAGGCCGCAACTTAAAGGCGTTCAAACCAGGCTGGCCAACAGATGGTCCGGCTTCAAAAGGACCCTCGTAAGCGGCCTCCCCACAGCCATCACGGGCGGCCTGGGCGTTGCAACCCTATACAAGCTTGAAGTATCCAGCCCCGGTGTGCTCGAAAGCATACAGGCCGCGGGCAAAAGCGTCCTTCTTTACGATGATATTGTCCCCGCCCTGCTGGGCGCCGGACCAGGCGCGGGTATTGGCATACTGCTGGCTTTTACTATTAGCAAGGTCTTAACTGTCTTTGCGCAAAAGAAAGAAGCGCGCCTGGCCGACGAGATGGGCAGGCTGGAGATAGAGCAAAGAAGCCTTGAGATAGAGCTAAAAGAGGCGGAGGAAGAGGCGGCAAGAAGTTTAGCAGGACTGTCCAATCAGGGAAGAACGACATTACCACCAAGATCAAAAGAAGACCAACTGCCTTTGCTGCAATATATCCACGCACCGATGGGCTTTAACCAGATCGCCGGCTTCAAAGTAATAAGAAGCATCGGCGATGGCGGCACCAGCGACGTGGTACTTGCCGAGACCGATGAATTTGGAGCGAAAAAACTTGTTGTCATAAAATTGATCAAGTTTTCAAAAATGGTCGAGAGCCAGCTGGCCGCCGACGAAGAAGAAGCGTCCGCGAGGGCATATAGCGAAATAATGAATACCAGGGTGCTGAACGGCCATCCCAACATTGTCAACCTGATCGACTACGGAATGATATATGACAATACAGAAGAAAAGATAGTTGCCCTTATTTTTGATTATATCAGCGGTCAGGCCCTTGACCTGTATGTACAAAACCCAAATAATACGGACAACAATATTGTACGGGACGGCGACCGTTGTTTCATGAAGATCGATGCCGCCGTCGAGATCACAAAACAGGTTTTTAATGCCCTGTATCATGCTCATTTCGAAGCAAAGGACAGCAAAGATCGGCCCCTGGGAATGGTCCATCGCGATATTAAACCCCCAAATATAATTGTTTCTAGGACTCCCAGCGGCGACTATTCAGTTAAGGTTTTGGACTTTGGACTGGCCATGACGCCCAACACCTCGAAATATACCAGGGCCAGCGTGGTACTGGGAACTACCACGCATATGTCACCCGAGCAGGCAAGAAAAGGCGAGCTGACATTCTCTTCAGATCTTTATTCCGTGGCAGTTACCTTTTATGAAACGATAACCGGGGAGCGTGCCTTTAAAAGGGGAACCAATCCAGACGGCACGGTAAAAGATGTTGAAAGGTGGTATGAGGTCCCCGACATAAAAAAGGCCAAACATCTTGAAGCGCTCTATTCTGCCGAAAAGATACTTGCCTGCGACAGATTTTTCCAAAAAGCGCTGGCAGAGCATGTTGAAATGAGACATAGCTCACCCCAGGAATTTATTAAGGAATTGAATAATATCTTGAAAATGAAATCATCAGGAGGAAAAAAGAAATGACGGAAGTAAAAAATGTTGATCTGGCAAGACTGGCAAGACAGAACCCCATCAAATTTAGCACACGCGCAAGGGTTATGGACCTGACGCACAAGGGCCTGGGGATAGCCGGGGGCGCGTGGGCAACCATTGCGCTAATAGCCAGCGACGCCAGCCCAAAATACCTGACTGCCACAGCCCTTGGCCTGGCAATGTCGGCAGGTTTTAAGGCCCTGGCGGAAGCGTTCAGCAACCGCAGTCTAATGAAAGGCTTCAAGAGGGCTCTCGCGGACAACAAATTGGACGAAGCATATTTTGCGCTTACCGAGCTTTCGCAGTCACAGATGAAAAAGGCCGAACAGCCTATGTTTTATCTTGCAAAAGAGGCCATTCTTGCCGGTGAAGACAATTTCGCGAAGCAGATAACCCAGATGATCAAGGACAAGCTGGAAGTGGCAAGATTTTGTTTCAGCATGAGCTCTCAGGTAGTAGATGAAGAGCGCAGTCGCGACCTGGCATATCGGGCTGTTAATCTTGTGATATGGATGCCAGAAACACCGATAAATGCAAATCAATTACGGTATTTTATCCACAGCTTCATTGACGACAATCAATTTGAAGTGGTACGCGAGATGCTCGCTCGAATCCCATCCCGCAGATATCAGGGAGTTGCGGCCACACTTCAGGAAGAGGCGCAAGATTTGGAAGAGGAAAGAGATAGGCTGTTTAGAATGTGGGATTCAGGAGAAAGACTTACCGCCACGCAGAAAAACCGCTTGATAGAACTTTACCCTGCCGCGAAAAGGTATGATGTCGAGCGTCTTCTTGATAACATCGGGGTCGAACCCGGCAGAAAGCCCAGTGATTCTCTGCATGCTATTAACGAGAGACACAGCATGGGCGCGCGGGTACAATCAGAATCAGGAAAAGACGGGGACAAAGAGGAAAAAGGGACGCTTCCCCTGGCAAGGCAAGAGTCGCCAGTAAAAAATGGAAGACCGGCCGGGGATTTTGATCTGCGCAGAAGCACGATCGGGGCCAGCACACAAATGGATGAGCTTGGGGTCGCGGACCTTAAGTGGGATGGTATTACCCAACAAGAAACCACTTACTTGCTGATGATCTTTAATATGGCCATGGAAATGATGACTCACGAAACAACTAAAATAGCAAAGACCAAGGCAGCACATGACCTAATAGAAGCAAAGAATGCCGATCTAAGATTTGCATTGCTAGAAAGAATAGGAAAGACAGTAAATGATGAATCGCGCCCTATCATGGAAGATGTTCTCAATAAATTATTTGGAGAAGAAGCTGGATCACCTGTCCTGGAAGAAGACCTTTTGGCAGAAATAGCATCCGAATTGCCAATGCCAGGTTTGGCAAACCCAAAAGCAGGCACCACCGCCGCTCCGGCCCTGTATGGCGATGTCATAGCTTCCAGTGCACCAGGCACTGATCCGGCTGCCGCGGCAAAAGCCAAAGTGATGGCAACACCCACGGTTGCCGCCCCGGCCCTGAAGAAACATGATCCAAACGCTACCTCAACCGCTCCTCGACAGTATGAGGAACATATTGAAGCTAGCGGTGTTGATCCAAACGCCACCTCAGCCGCTCCGGCTCAGTATTGGAAGGTGGTTGATGTCAGCAAGCCTGATCCTGCTGCTGCTGCAAAGGTCGCCGAGCAAGCAAAGGCTACTGTCGCTGCTCCAGCTCAAAAGCCTACCAGAGCCGCAACAAAACAGGATAACGCTGTTGCCAGAATCAAAAGCATGCTTAACCAATCCGAAGTAGAAACACTGGAACTCATGTTCAGACAAATCAGGCGCACAGATATTGTAGCCGGCGTTAAGGGCATGGCAGATATCGACCAGGCAAATGCTATAGTCGCCGCTGCACTGCTTGAAAAAAATGATGGCGTTTATGAGAAACTTGAGAAGCTTTTTAAAAGCAACGAGAAGGCTTTGGATGTACTTGCAAAAATAGCGCTGTCGGAGGAGAAATAAACATGAAAGTAACTAACAAAAACATTGGAATAGTTCTGCGAAGTCCGGGAAGATTTGTTGCAAGGATAGCCAGGGGAGAATTGGCTGTCGATCCAGTAGTAAACAATCAACTCGGGGCCGTACTCACAATTGACAAACTGCCCGAGGTGTCGGTATCTACGCTCAACGCCGCGCGGACAGCGCTGGGCCTGGATACCATCGCCATCAGGCAAAGGCTGTACCAGGATGTTAACACGGACAAATTGGCCGGGGAAATCCAAACAACCATGCAAGAGCTGAGCGCGCAGGTGGACATACTGGGGGAAAACTGGACGGAACTGGTCAGCCGCATGAAAAGCTCAGTCGAATTGAAAGACCTGTTCGAGGGGGAAGTTGAACCGGAAGCCATGTCCGCCCTCCAGGAATGCGAGGTCGAACTTGCTAACCTGAACAGGGAAGCAAAGGCCCTGGGTAGATCGGTTGGCGTACTGGCCTTTAATGCCGCGAAAGTATTTGAACCGCAAACCAATCTAATAAACCTGGGAGCACGATCAGACTTTGCCGCGGTTTCCGACATTGACGAGTTGTCCGCGATCCTGGGAACAGTTGATTCTATTCTTGAGCTATTGAACAACATTGCCATTAATTTGGGGACCCTGCGCGCCGCGGTAGCGGAAAAAGTAGAGGTATTTGAAGAAAAAAGGGGCGCGGCCAGCAAAGCACAGAACGTCCAGCTCGACAGGGTCATAACCGCGCTAAAGAACAGGGACGCGGCGCTAAGGCCTGTCATGGGCGATATCGCCAGCAAACTTTTTGAAGTTGAAGAAGCCATAAAAGCCGAGTTTGAAGAACTCGCGGTGGACGATGATTCTGTTGTTGATGAACAAGGCCTGGAATCTGAGGCGGGCGCGCTTGTAGAAGAGCTTCTGCAAGAAACCCCGACCGAAGAAAAACCGGTCGTTCCTACATCCAGGCCTACCCCACCCCCAGTGCCTGAAGCTTCTCAGCCGGAAATAAGGGTGGGCATTGGCTTTGTGAATGAAAGCGGTGTTATTGACCCTGCCGACTTTACGCGTTTTGCCGAAGCCATAGTCAATCTGCCAGAGGAAGATTTTACTAGCGACAGATTCCAGAATGTAGTAATTGCTCCCCTGGCCTCTGCGTCAGGATTCTTTAACAGGGAAAGATCATTTGTCATGCTGGGAGAAGAAAAATTCTTTGCCATAGAGAAATTAAGAGGTGTCCGCGAGCAGGGCAAAAAGGCCGTACTGCAATGTCTGCACGATATATTGGCTTCCCTGGCCATAGATACTCAAAACTTTACTGGCGGACAGGCAGTCATAAAGGCCTACCTTGAAAGGCATTAATGGCCGTCAAGACATCAACAGCTTTAGGGCCGCATGAGCAAATAATCAGGCACAGACTGCCTGAAATAGCCCAAAGACTTGCTGAAGGCAGACCCCTGCCCGGCCTGCACGGTCTGACCCCCATCAACCCCTGCGCGATAGCAGATGTTTGCGGGAAGGTAATAGCGGACGGGCACCCCAATAAAGATGCCGCGCAGGCAATACTCGAAGGGACAAAGGGCCTGGATACCGAGGCGTTATTGCGCAGTCAGTTAAGCCAATTGCAGATGGCGGTCATGGCGCCATTGCCCACCTTCCAGGTCATGCTTTTTGGAGCAGAAAACCCTGAAATATCCGGCGGATTTGGGAAGATGGGATACGCCCTCACACAAGGCATAAGATCATATAACCAGGATTCGGGCGCTTTGATCCAATTCCCAAAAAGAACGATCGCGCTGGCGGCTGACGGCATGGGCGGGCACAAGCTGGGCGAGCTGGCCAGCAAAATAGCAGTGGAGGCCGCGGTAAAGCACCTTATGACCGACGGCATATTCAGCGAGCTTGTTGAGGTGACCGGCTGGGGCTTCACCGACGAAGCCCTGCATCTTTATGAACAGGATCCCGCGGCCTACCTGAACGCCATTTGCCATAAAAGCTCACAGCGCCGGGGTGTGATACAAAAGCTATTAAAGATGTTCTCCGGGCCCGAAACCCCGGGAATGGGCACCACCCTTTGCGCCTTATCGCTCGAAGAAACAGGGACAGTGGTAGTGAATGTGGGCGACTCAAGGGCCAGGGTATACATAAGGGAAAAAGACGGAGAGGTCATGCCCTATCTGCTCACAGCCGACCATTCGGTGGCGCGCGAAAGGCAGGCGCCGGACCAGAAAGCGCCGCTTGATCTTGAGGGAATAAAAAAGCTCGAGGAAGCGCTCAACAGGAACAACGCTGATTCCAATGTTATTACTTCGTCTCTGGGAACATTTGGCGTTGCCCTCAACCACGATACAGGCCTTTACGAATTTGCCGAGCCAAACCATCACCTTGTCTTTCGCCTGCCCCATCGGGAATCGGCAGAAGGTGAAGCCCTTTATCTGTTAAGCTCGGACGGACTGGTGGACGGCAAAATGAGCGAGCTTAAACTGCTGGAGATCGTAAGCGCCATGTTCGACGAGCCCGCCGAAAAGATAGCGGCCGCGGTCACAAAAGAGGCGTTAAAGCTTGGCTCAATGGACAACATAATCGCCCTGGCAGTAAAGTCGGACACTATCCCCGATGTGGACAACCCCGTTATTATTTCGGAAAAGTAATGCCGGCACAGATCAGATCAGGCCGGACAGGAATTTGTCCGCGGAGATGAAGCGGATGTTTTCGCGCTGTTGGTCAATGCCAGGCTCTAAAACAACCTGATATGAATATGGTATTTTTAACCTCTCGCCAAAATATAACAAATTCTTAGAGATAGCGGTATCGCGGCTTTTGACCTCGACCGCGAACCAGGGTTTTTGGCCCGCGGTAACCAAAAAATCCACTTCCCTCCCCTCGACATCGCGCAAATAGTAGAGATCAATTTTGTACCCTTCGGCATCGCGCAAATAATGGCATAACTTCAACAGATGGCCTGCCACAAGATTTTCAAACCGCCTGGATCTGTCATCAATTTCAGACCAATCCCACAAATAGACCTTTGATTCCTTCTTTAAAGACCTTATTTTGCGGCTGGCATACGGATAGATCCTGTAAATATAGTAGAATCTCTCCAAAATATCTATCCAGCTCGAAGCGGCCCTGTGACTTACTTCCAGGTCCTCCCTGATCGCATTAAGCGACAATAATCCAGCCGCCTTTTGAGGCATGAACGATCCGAGAAGCTCCATGGAGCCAATATCCCTGACCAGTGTAATATCACGAATATCCTCCCTGAACATCTTCTCGATCCTCTCATTGTGCCAGCGGCGCAGGCCGGTTTCGTCTTTCGTTATTAGGGTCTCCGGGAAGCCGCCGTACTTCATCAGATTTTCCAGCTCAATCGCACTTTTTTCACTCTGAACAAATTCAATGTCCTTCAGAGGCGCCAGACTGTTGACAGTTCCCAGAACCTCGGCAAGTGAAAAAGGGTGAAGCCTGAAATAATGGTACCTGCCCAGCAGGGAATCTCCGCCGCGCCGGTAAACATCCAGACGGGCGCTGCCAGTCACAATAATGTCAAACTCTCCGCCCTTCTTATCGTATATCCCTTTTACCAGCCTTTTCCACCTCTTGTATTTGTGGATCTCGTCAAATATTAGAATATCAGCTCCGCCGGGGAAAACGCCGTTAAGCATGTTCAGCCGGTCGTCACGATAATCCCAATTCAAATAGGCCGGATCACGATAGCCGGCCCCAATAATGTCCCTGGCAAAAGTGGTTTTCCCCACCTGGCGCGGGCCTCCGACAAATACCATCTTTTGCTTGAGATCGCGCAGTACGATCCTGTTCAGATACCGGTCTTTTATTTGCATATAATGAATTTACCACAAAGCAAAAAATAAGGCAAGTATTTTTGCTTACAGGCAAAAAATAAGGTGATTGTTTTTACTATTCTACCGAGAAAACTATCCTGCGATTTACCCTTTGAGCGGCGTCTTTTAGTCCGTTGGCCAGGCTGTTCTCGTCTACCAGCAATTCCGACTCGCCCCGGCCTTCGGACCTGACGCGGTCAGCCGCTATTCCCAGGGTCCCTGTCAGATGCGCCATGATGGCCCCGGCACGCCGTTCTGAAAGCTTCTGATTGTAGTCAGCTTCCCCGTCCGTGTCAGTATGGCCGGTAATGACAATCTTTGCCTCGGGGTTCTCGGCAAGTATCTTCCTAAGCCCTTCGGCTATCCTGGGCAATACCACCAGACTGTCATTGTTCAAAATGGTCGTGTCCTTTTTAAAGTTAAGGTCCATCAGGTTGATGACCATAAGCTCGCGCTCGATGCGGCTTTTGTCCTGCAGTTCTTTCTGGAGCCTGCCAATCTGCTCGCGGCAGGTCTCACAGCCGCTGTCCCTGGGCGCCTCAAGCTCGATGGTGGGCGGCATTCTGCGCTCGGGCGGGATGCGGTCAAAATCAACGGCCCGCCATGAGAAGCGGAAGCCCATGCCAAAGGTATTGTCATCGCCCGTCCTGAAAGGCGGCAGAGGCGCGAAGCTGTTTACGGTCACCTCGTCTCCAAGAAAGATACTGCGATAGTCCCAGCGGCTAAAAAGCGTTATGCCAAAAAGCTGTTCCCCTATTTTGAAGCGGGCCTCAAAGACCGAGAAATCCAGAAAAACATTGAGCCCCTGGCC
>JAHJBW010000238.1 GCA_018813405.1 Candidatus Margulisiibacteriota bacterium
CCTTGAAAGCATGGCGCCGTACCCGGTAAGCCGGCTCATGTGGAAATTCGCCTGCGCCAGCTCTACCTGCAGTTTGCCCTCCCTGGTTTGCGCGTGCTGGGCAAAGATATCAATGATCAGTTCAGTCCTGTCTATTACTTTTATCTCTAAGGCAGCTTCAAGGTTCCTGATCTGTGAGGGGGATACATCATGGTCTAGAATGATAAGGTTGGCGTCATGACCTTTGCAGACGGCTTTGAGCTCTTCCAGTTTTCCCGACCCGATAAAATATCTTTGGTCTGGTTTTTCTCTCTGCTGGGTCAAGGACGCCACAACCGCAGCTCCGGCCGTGCGCGCCAGCTGTTTCAACTCCTCAAGGGATTCGGCAAGAGCAATAGTGTCTTTTTTTAATTGGATCCCGACTAAAATGGCCTTTTCCAAGATTTCCTCCAGAAACCCGGTTCACCCCCGCACCAAAAATTTTTGGTGCGGGGGTTTACAAGATAGTTATTATAACATATAATACCGCCATGTCTGCTTCAAAGAAAGATTTAAGGGAGCTTCTGGTCTCGTCATCGTTATTGACCAATGATCAGATCAAGGCCTTGACCGCCGAGATCAAAAAAACCGGCAAATCCATCATTGAGCTTATCTATGAAAAAAAACTGCTGGATGAAAACACCCTGCTTTCGTTCTTGGAGGAAAAGCTCAATATCCCGCGTGTAGATCTTGGCAGGTATCTGATTGACCAAAAGACCCTTGAGATCATACCAGCGGGTACGGTCAAAAAATACAAGGTGATCCCTTTGTTCCTTGTTGAAAAGACCCTTTCTGTCGCGGCTTCTGATCCCTTTAACATCAAGGCCATTGATGAGATACGTGCCAAATCCGGTTATGACGTTGAGATGATGGCCGCGGCTCCCTCAGAGATCGATCAGGCTATCGCCCAATATTTTGGCGTTTCCGGGACCATCAATGAGGCCTTGGAAAATGTGGCCGCGCCGGAGCAGGTCGTGGTGAGCGAAGGGGATGATGCGGCTCCGGTGGCGAAATTGGTAAATGCCCTTTTGGTCCAGGCCATCCAGGAAAGGGCTTCTGATATCCATATAGAGGCAGAGGAAAAAGAAGTGCGCGTAAGGGACAGGATAGATGGCGTCATGCAGGAAGTACAGAGCTTTCCCCATCATCTTCATGCTCCCATAATCTCTCGTATAAAAATTATGTCAAAAATGGACATCTCTGAGACCAGGATCCCCCAGGATGGGCGGTTTAGCTTTAAGTTCGAAGACAGGGAAATAGACATCAGGGTGTCTTCTTATCCTTCGGTTTTGGGCGAAGCGATTGTCTTGAGATTATTGGACAAACAAAACATGATATTTGATCTGGAGGAGCTTGGTTTCTCAAAAGATATCAAGAAGAAATTCGAGGACGTCATTCAAAGGCCCTACGGAATTATTCTTGTGACAGGCCCGACCGGATCAGGTAAAACAACCACATTATACGCCACCTTAAACAAGAAAAAATCTCCCGAGGTCAACATTATTACCATCGAGGACCCTGTTGAATATGAACTCCCGGGGATCAGGCAGTCGCAGGTAAATACAAAAGCAGGGTTGCTTTTTTCCAATGCCTTAAGGTCTATCCTAAGGCAGGACCCTGACGTTATTCTTGTGGGTGAGATCCGGGACCTTGAAACAGCCAGCGTTTCCATTGAGGCGGCCCTTACCGGACACCTTGTGTTTTCCACCCTGCATACCAACGACGCCCCCGGGGCCCTTACGCGGCTTGAGGACATGGGCGTGGAAACTTTCCTGATATCTTCGGCCACCGCGGCTGTAATTGCCCAGAGGCTGGTCAGGAAGCTTTGTCCAAACTGCAAAGTCGAGGTACCTTTACAGAAGGAATATCTTGACGCCTTTGAGATCTTCAGGAAAAAAGACGTAAAGAAGATCTTCCACGGCAAAGGATGCAAGAGCTGCAGGAATACCGGATATAAGGGCAGAACAGGGATCTTTGAGCTTTTGGATATTACTGATGAAATAAGAGATATGATCGTGAACAAGGCAACTGCTTCGCAGATCAAGAAGGCGGCCATTGAAAAAGGCATGCATACTTTAAGGGATGACGGCTTGCTGAAAGTCATTGAAGGGATAACGACGATCGAAGAGGTCTTAAGGGTTACCGCGCTGGATTGATGGATTGC
>JAHJBW010000239.1 GCA_018813405.1 Candidatus Margulisiibacteriota bacterium
ATAATTTTTTTACTTCATTCTTCAACATATACAGATGCTACCGCGTAGTCACGGCTGTGGGAAAGACTGACATGGGCATTGTTTTTCAGTATACCCCTTATTTTGAACTGCGGTTTTCCTTTCTGGTCGTTAATGATCTCAATATGCTTCCAACCGATATCGCCTATGCCGGTGCCGACAGCTTTGGAATAAGCTTCTTTGGCGGCAAAGCGGACAGCCAGTTCAGGCACGCGATATTTGTTCAACCTGTAACAATAGTCTATTTCGTGGTCAGTGAAGACCCTTTTTACGAAAGCGTCACCGAACTTTTCGACGGCCTTTTTGACACGGTCTATTTCAATGATATCTATGCCAACGCCTTTTATCATGCTAACTAAACCGCGGTCAGCCAGTTAGTGTAAGCGGGAATGTCGCCCCTTACGGCCGAGAAATATATTTTTTGGATATCTTTTGTTATTTTGCCTATTTTGCCGCTGCCGACCTTGCGTTTATCTACCGAAAGCACGGGGGCTATTTCGGCGCCGGTGCCGCACAGGAATATCTCGTCGGCCACATAAAGCTCACTGCGGTCAACGGAGCGTTCTTCGACTTCAAGGCCCAGCTCGTCTCTGGCGATGCGTATGACATTGGAGCGGGTAATGCCTTCGAGTATATTGTCGGCCAGGTACGGCGTAATGAGGCGGCCGTGGCGGAGCATGAAGATATTTTCGCCGCTGCCTTCGGAGACATGGCCGTCCATGGAGAGCATAATCGCTTCATCGTAGCCGTTCTCAACGGCTTCGGACTTGGCCAGCGAAGAGTTGATGTAGGAGCCGGTCAGTTTGGCGCGGGCGGGAATGGAGCTGTCGTCTATCCGGCGCCAGGTGGAAAGGCAGACATTGATGCCTTTTGAGGTGTCCAGGTATTTGCCGAACGGGGACAGGAACATGCAGAAGTCGTCGTCCACGCCGCTTAAGCCCAGGCCGATCTTTTCCTGCGACTTATAGGCCAGCGGGCGGATATAAACATCTTCGTGGTAGTTGTTCTTTTTGGCCAGTTTAAGGGTGATGTCGCAAAGCTCGTCCACGGAGTACTTCATGCCGATGCGCACTATTTTGCACGACCGGAGCAGGCGCTCATAGTGGTCGGCCAGCTTCAGGATGAAGAGCTGTTTTTTCTTTGGGTTATAATAACCGCGGATGCCTTCGAAGCAGGCGGTGCCGTAGTTAAAGGCATGGGTCATTATGCTCACCTTGGCGTCTTTGAAAGGCACTATCTTACCGTTAAAAAAAGCGTATTTCATAAAGTTCACATCCTCTCGGGGGCAGTTACTTTTAGTAATTTTAGCACATTGTGTAGTACAATTCGAGCGGCATCTACCAGCGCCAGGCGGGCGGAAGTGATCTCGGCGTCATCCGTTATGACCCGGCACTGGTGATAGAAATTGTGGAAGAGCGCCGCCAGCTGTCTGGCATACTCTACCATACGGTGCGGCTCGCGCTTTTCCGCGGCCAAAAGCATCTCGTCGGGCAGGTCAAGCAAGGCCCGCATCAAAGCCCGCTCGGACGGGTCGATTAATAAATGTAGGTGCGCATTGCAACGCGCGCCTACATGATGGCCGGCTTCCCTGAATATACTGCAAATACGGGCATGGGCGTACTGTACATAATAAACGGGGTTGTCGGACGCCTGCTGTTTGGCCAGCTCCAGGTCAAAATCAAGATGACTGTTCTTTGACGCCATGGTCAGGAAAAACCGCGTGGCATCTTTGCCTATTTCGTCCACCACCTCCTCGAGCGTTATCATCTCCCCTGTCCTTTTGCTCATCCTGACCTGTTCTTTGCCCCGCCATAAAGAGACCAGCTGTCCAATTATTATCTCCAGCTTTTTTGGGTCAAAGCCAAGCGCGCCCAAAGCTACCTTTACCCGTTTTACATAACCGTGGTGGTCCGTGCCCCAGACGTTTATAAGACGGTCAAACTTTCGCTCGAACTTGTTAAGGTGATAGGCAATGTCGGCCGCGAAATAAGTTGTATCGCCCGACTCTCGCACCAAAACACGGTCCTTGTCGTCGCCAAGCACCTCGGACCTGAACCACAAAGCGCCCTCTTTTTCTGCCGTGTGCCCCTTTTCTATAAGCTCCTTCACCGCCTGCTCGACCTTTTTTTCGTCGTGCAAACTGGACTCGCGAAAGAATGAGTCGAACTTGACGTCCAGCTTCTTTAAAACCTTCTTCTGCCCGTCCAGTATAGTCGTAAGCAATATTCTTTCAAACTCGGGATGCCCCCTTTTGGACTTTAGCTCCTCCGCCAGGTCCTTTACATACGCGCCGCCGTAACCACCTTCCGGCACAGGCTTGCCGTCCATTCTGGCCAGGACAGACGCCACCAGCTTCTTGATCTGTCCGCCAACATCGTTGACATAGAACTCGCGCGTTACCTTGAAGCCCACGGCCTCAAGCAGGGAAGAAATGTCGTCGCCTATTACCGCCCAGCGCCCGTGTCCAATGTGCAGGGGCCCGGTTGGATTGGCGGAAACAAACTCTACCAGCACCTTTTTACCGCCGCCGGCATCGCTTTTCCCATACTCACTGTCAAGCCTGATGATGGTCTTTAGATGGTCGCTCAGGAATTTTTGGGTGAGCTTCAGGTTAACGAACCCGCCGGTGGCAAGTATTTTTTCGCAAATATTCGCGGCCTGCCCCTTTTTAAGCTGTTCCACCAGCAACTCGGCTGTTTTGGGAACGGCCTCGCCGATCAGGGGCGCAAGCAGAATGGGCAGATTGGTGGCAAAATCTCCGTAATCACGGTTTTTGGGGGCTTGAACAACTATCACGGGCAGTTCAATCCCCTTGCCTTTGATAAGGCCTTTTGCCGCTTTTTCGATTATACCCTCCAATTGCTTTTTCATATATATAATAATACTACATTACTTGTTAATTAGGAATTAGGCATTAGGCATTTTCTTAATATCCGGTTTCCCAGTCCATCAGCTCGAATATTTTACTGGCGACGAATTTTGTGTGGGAGAGTATCTCGGCGGTCTCTCCGCGGGGAAGTTCCTGCCTGGGCATAAATGGCTTGCCTTCAAGATAGTTCAAATAACCAGCTGTCCTGGCGGCCTGTATCTCGGCGCTGGCCCAATGCCTGGCTGAAATGTCGGGGAACGGCCCTTCTACAGAGCCTTTGGCGGCAATTATCAGCTCTTCGATCTTTCCAAATCTTACGGCCATGACCACTCCTTCGACGCGGTTGATCTTTTGTGAAGGCTTGAACGTGCCGTCAGGATAACCGGCTACCAGTCCCATTTTCGCCGCTATTGCAATATAGGGCGCGGCCCAATGCTTGACAGGAACATCCTTGAACGGAGGCTTGCTAACCGCCTCTACCGTAACGCCAAGCATCTTGACCAGAAGGGTGGCGTATTCGGCCCTGGACACGCTCTGGTGCGGACGGAAATTGCCGTCGGGATAGCCGTTTATCATGTCAAGCGTGGCCAGCTGTTCTATCGGCAGTTTTGCCCAGTAAGTAGGCTCGATATCCTTAAAGGTCAAAAGACGCAAAACCCTTATTTTGCTGGTCTCAACGGTTTTGCCACCCTTGATAGCCTCGATCAGGATGGGATTTTTCTTTACGGTAAGCAGGGCGTCGCTTTCAAAATATCCCTTTTCATCAGCTTTAAGCGCCACAGCGCTGACCTTTGCGTCGCGAATATAAGGGTCCATGATCTGTCCGAATACCCTGATGGTCGAAGAATAGGCAATGGTCTTGTCCTTTGGGCTTATGACCAGCAATATCTCTTTGACCGGAGGATGCTTCCATATGCCGTAGGCCAGCGAAAAATAATGGGTGTCAAGCTGGGGCACATCGTAGTATTGATGATAGGCATAGTCGAACCGGTAACCGTTGTAGTAAAGTCCCACGCCAGCCGTAAGGTTGCTGGCAACCCCAACCGAGCCGTCACCCGCTCCAACATGGTCCTGGTCCAGACCCAGCCGCAAATCAATGGCCTCGACCGGCGACCACTCAAAGCCAAGATGGAAAAGCGATGGCAAATAACCGCGCGTCAATGAAAGGTCGTTGTCCAGGCTCATGGTCAGGACCTGCGAGCCAAGTCTCCGCAAAGCGTTGTCGCCCAGTATCTTCAGGGAAAGCCCTGTCTTCATTACCGAGGGGACGGCTTCTTCAACGCCATTGGCCCAGACTATCTTGCCGCCCATGCTGGCAGGAATAATGTCCTGCAGTACCACGCCGGCGTTTACCGGGCCCAGGGGCTTGTACTGCAGGGCCAGGTCCATGTCATAGCCCACCGCGCTGCCGCCAACAATGCCGGTGCCGGCAAGCACTTCGGAAAACACCTTCAGGTTGGCGCCGGCGGAAATATCTTTTAAATATCGGTGCTCGTATACCATGGTCAGCGGCACGCTGTAAGACAAGAGAAGGGTGTTGTTCTTGTAATTGTGGCTGGTGACCTCGGTAGAAGACGCCACGTACCTGATGTCGCCGTCAACACTTTCTATGGTAGTGGATGCCGTGGTGTAGCCCAGACTGCCGCCCAAAAAACCTACGCCAAAAACACCGAAATTAGTGGGATACACCCCGCCCACATTCATGTAGTCGATCTCATTTATGAACTTCGAGGTCATGGACGTGACCTGCCAGTTCTTGATCTGCGAAAGCCCGGCGGGATTGATGTAGATGGAATTTATGTCGTCGGCAAGGCCCACAAAGGCCTTGCCCATGCCAAGCACCCTGGCGCCCACGTTGATCTGTGCAAGGTCATTGTTGCTAACCTTGCCAAGCGCAGATGTAGGACCGGCATAACAAGCCAGGATCAGCAGGCATGCCGCCAAAAAAGAAAAGAGCCTTTTCAA
>JAHJBW010000240.1 GCA_018813405.1 Candidatus Margulisiibacteriota bacterium
AAGCTGTGATTAATCTGGCCGCAAGGGCCGGCGTCAGGGCCAGCCTTAAAGATCCCTGGATATACCTGGACACCAACACAAAAGGCACATTGAACCTTTTGGAATGCTGCCGGAAGTATGGGGCAAAAAAGTTCATTCTGGCATCCACTTCCAGTATTTACGGGCTCAATCCTTATCCGTTCCGCGAGGACCACGACAGCAACCGCCCCCTTACATCTTACGCGGCCAGCAAAAAGGGAGCTGAGGCAATGGCCCATGTCTATAATTATCTTTACGGGATCGATATTGTTATTCCGAGATATTTCACGGTCTATGGCCCTGCTGGCAGGCCGGACATGAGCGTTTTTAAATTTGTAAGAAGGATAATGGAAGGAAAGCCTGTCACGATCTTTGGCGATGGAGAACAGAAGCGGGATTTTACTTTTGTGGATGATATTGCCGACGGGACCGTTAAAGCCTTGCGGCTTTCTGGATATCATATTATAAATTTAGGTAATGATGACCCCATAAGGGTTCTGGACCTGGTGGCTTTGATAGAAAGATTTGTCGGAAAAAAAGCCAGGCTTAAATTTATTGATCGTCACCCTGCGGATGTTCCCGATACCCGGGCGGATATTGGGCTTAGCAAGAAACTGCTCAAATGGAAGCCCAACACCCCGGTCGAAGAAGGTGTTGAAAGGACTGTCGCCTGGTTCAAGGACAATTATGCTCTGATCAGAAAAATGCAATATATATAGAAAGAAGGTCGCAAAATGATATTTAAAGATAAAACAGTGCTGATCACGGGTGGGACAGGGTCGTTTGGCAAGAAATTCACGGAGACAGTGCTCAAGGAATTCGAGCCCAAAAAGCTTATTGTCTTCAGTCGAGATGAACTCAAACAGTTCGAGATGGCCCATAAATTCATTGGTTATGAAGACAGGATCAGATATTTTATCGGAGATATCCGTGACAGGGACCGTCTTTTCCGTGCTTTTCACGGGGTCGATTATGTTGTGCATGCCGCGGCACTGAAGCAGGTCCCGGCCATGGAATATAATCCTACCGAGGCTGTAAAAACCAATATTATCGGAGGCATGAACATCATCGATGCGGCCATTAACTGCGGCGTCAAGAAGGTTGTGGCGCTAAGCACCGACAAGGCCTGCAACCCGATCAGCCTCTATGGCGCTACCAAGCTTTGTTCGGACAAGCTTTTTGTGGCGGCCAATGCCTACGCGGGGGAAGGCGGTACTCGATTTGCCGTGGTCAGGTATGGCAACGTGGTGGGCAGTCGCGGCAGTGTGATACCATTTTTTAAGAATAAGAAGGGCGAAGGGGTTTTGCCGGTCACTGATCCCAGAATGACCCGTTTCTGGATAACCCTGGACAAAGGTGTCAGATTTGTTGTAAGGGCGTTTGAACGCATGAGCGGGGGAGAAATATTCGTGCCCAAGATACCCAGCATGAACATTATGGACCTGGTAAAGGCCATTGCCCCGGAATGCAAGACCAGGGTTGTCGGCATACGCCCCGGGGAAAAACTCCACGAAATAATGATCTCGGAAGACGATGCCAGGACCACCATTGAGCTTGAAGACTGTTATGTAATCCAGCCGGCGTTTAAATGGTGGAATGCCGAAGCCCATCAGGGCAAGCCTGTCCCCGAAGGATTTTCTTATAGCAGCGATATTAACGACCAGTGGCTGGAAGTACCTCATTTGCAAGGGATGATAGAAGATTAACAACAAGAAAGCTATACCTTATGCCACCCAGTGGATAGATGAAGAGGATATCAGTGCTGTTGCCGAAGCACTGAGGTCCAGCTATTTGACCCAGGGGCCGGCAGTTGCCAATTTTGAAAATGAAGTTGCTGGCTATTGCGGCGCCAAATACGCGGTTGCGGTGAATTCAGGGACCTCCGCGCTGCATGCCGCCTGTTTTGCGGCTGGAATATCTTCCGGGGACGAGGTCATCACGTCCCCCATAACATTTGCGGCTTCCTCTAACGCGGTGCTTTATTGCGGAGGCAAACCGGTATTTGCGGATATCGATCCAGAAACCGTCAATATTGATCCTGTTAATATAAAGGCAAGGATTACCTCAAAAACTCGTGCCCTCATCCCTGTCCACTTTGCAGGTACTCCCTGTGATCTGGAAAGAATAAATGAGATTGCTAAAGAAAAGAATCTTCAGGTAATCGAGGATGCTTGCCATGCCCTGGGTGCCGCATATAAGGGTAGCAAAATTGGCTCATGTAAATATTCTGATATGACCGTGCTCAGTTTCCATGCGGTTAAACACATTACGACCGGTGAAGGGGGCATGATATTGACCAACAGTGAAGAGACATATCAAAAGCTGTTGATTTTCAGGACACATGGTATCACCCGTGATAAATCTAAAATAAATAATTCCCACGGCGATTGGTATTATGAGATGCAGGAGCTGGGATATAATTATCGACTAACCGATATCCAGGCGGCCCTGGGAATAAGCCAGCTAAAAAAACTGGATAAATTTGTCCGCTTGCGGCGGCAGATTGCTTTTCGTTATGACCAAACACTGGCAGACTTGCCTCGAATAAGAAGCCTGTCTGTTCCTGACCAGGCATATTCTTCTTATCATTTATATGTCATTCAAGTGGAAACCCGGATGGAGCTATTTGACTATATGCGTAAGGCTGGTATCCTGGCGAATGTACATTATTTACCTGTTTATGCCCAACCTTATTATCTCCAACTTGGCTATTCAAAAAACCTATGCCCAAAAGCTGAAGAATACTATCGATCTTGTCTATCGCTTCCAATGTATCCTAAACTATCTGGCGAAGATCAAGACAGGGTAATCGAGCGATTAAGAAGTTTTTTCGCAGACCTGAATGATGGAACAAGGGCTTCAAGTCTACCTTTGCTTGAATCACAAGGGAATTGAATATATAATAAATAAAGCATTCTACTTGGAAATGGAATTTGTAAAATGAAAAAAAACAAAGTGTTAAAAATTGGAGTGTTTGGTTTTGGTTACTGGGGACCCAATTTGGTTAGAAATTTTCATTACAATGAAAAGTGCTGTGTTAAGACGATTGTGGATTTGAATGAAGCAAGATTGGCTGTCGCCCAAAAATTATATCCTCATGTGCAAATTTCGAAATCTCCCGATGATTTATACAAAGATCCCGAAATTGATGCGGTTGTAGTTGCATTGCCGGTAGGTTATCATTTTGAATTTGCCCAAAAGGCATTGCTAAATGACAAGCATGTACTAATTGAAAAACCTATGACCAATTCTAAAGCTCAAGCTCTGGAATTGATTGAACTTGCTCAAAAGAAAAGAAAAATCTTAATGGTTGACCATACTTTTTTATATACAGGCGCGGTTGCTAAGATCAAAGAAATTATTACCAGCGGTGAGATCGGAGAAGTTCAGTATTTCGATTCTATCCGGATCAATTTGGGATTATTTCAGCACGATGTAAGCGTAATTTGGGACCTGGCTCCTCACGATCTTTCGATAATTGAATATTTAATTGAAGAACGTGCATCGAGCGTAGCGGTAACCGGTATTTCCCATACTTCCAATAATATTGAGAATATCGCCTATATGACCTTATATTTCAAATCAAACAAGATTGCCCATTTTAACCTTTCATGGACCTCACC
>JAHJBW010000241.1 GCA_018813405.1 Candidatus Margulisiibacteriota bacterium
ATGACAAGGCCACAACCTACGCCATACGCTGATCATTTCAGTACTTCTAAAACCCCCTCAACCGTTTTCTTCTTTCCTTATAATCCGGCAAAACTCCCGCGACCTTTGACCAGAAGCGTTTTGAGTGGTTCATCTCCACAATATGCATAAGTTCATGCACGACCACATAGTCAACTACCTCTAAAGGGAGCGTCATCACCCGCCAGGAAAAATTGAGGTTGCCGCGGCTGGTGCACGATCCCCAGCGGCTTTGCGCGGAAGTGATCTTGACCTTGTTGTATCTTATGCCTGTCTGTCGGGAATAGCGCTCTAACCTTTCAGTGATCATCTCACGCGCGTCGTTCCTGAACCATTTCGCAAAAATGGGTGGGACGGAACATTTTGGACGGCTGGCTATTATCTTTTGCTTCCGGCTGATCCAGTTTTTTTTGCTATGGAGGATATCGCGCACTTCATCATCCGTCAGGAAATGGGGAACTTTTACCAGGACGGCGCCGTCAAGCTGGACGGCAATGCTTATTGTCTTGCGTGACTGGCGTGTGAGCTGTAGTATATTAAAACTCCCTTGCCTTTTTTACATAATCGCAGTATTCACAGCCGGGTGACGATTGGGGAGCGGTGTCGTTCTGTAAACATTTGTAAGCGTCAATAACAGCTTTCTCTACCCACGAATCGTCACCTTTGTGTTTGAGCAGGGTGATCTTGAATTCGAGGAGGGCGTTAAAGGCCGGCTTATCTTTTATGGCATTGGCGTAGACGAGATAGGCTTCCGGCGCCACGGTAAAACCATTTCTCCTGAACAGCCACTGGTAGATCTCTAACTGCCGCTTGTACCCTTCTTTCCATTCACCGGCCCAACTGACTTCGTCAAGGGTGCTGGTCGCCTTGTAGTCTATGACTATCAGACTGCCATCGGGCTTTTGCCAGATATCGTCTACCGCCCCATAGATTATCAGGTTGGAAGCGGGGTGATGATAACGAATGCCCACAAAGTTCTCGCGCCACTCGTCCATTTTCTCGTGCTGGAACGGCACGGCGTCTATGCCGTAAGCGTCCATTATGGGATGCGATGAGCTGGCCGCCCTGTGGATGTCAAATTCCTTCTTAAAGAGCGCGTCAACCGCTATGTTCAGGGTCAAAGGATAGCCGCCGGGCAGTTTTATCCCATGTCGGACCAGAAGATAAAAACAGCGCGGACAGCGGATGAACTGCTCGAGACGGGAGCGGCTAAGGGCGAAGGGCTCTTTGGAGGCGGGATCGTATATCCATTTGTTCTTAAAGGCTTGCATGATGGTATTTTAGCACAATATGGAAAACAAATAAAAATTTCCAATGACCAAAGGCCCGTGAAGGCGGGTTGGGATATCGGGGGATCAGGGGACCTGGATTACCGGGTATCCGGATTTATTTTCGTCGTTCATGCTGTGCCCTACCCGTGCTTCTTTTTAAGGTACAGCAAATACAGCGAGAAGGCCAAAGTGATGCTATTCGCGAAAATGATGGGCAGGGATCGTAATGCTATCCCGTAGACCAACCACAAAATCAGGCCGACTGATAAGAGCATGAACATGCCAAACGATAAGTCCTGGGTTTTTTTGGTAGTATGCGCTTTAATGACCTGCGGCACAAAAGAAAGAGTCGTCAACAAAGCTGCTAATGTTCCGATCATTAAGAGAATGTCCATGCTCTATTATCTCAGGGAATGGCAAAGGATTGCAAGCAAAGCGAAGCACAACGGTCATTGAGTAGATACACTACAATCAGTCTATTTATTTGATTTGTAGTGCAAACAACGATCTTTCAATGGTCTCTTTATGCAGGGGGAAATCCTTGAGCGCTTTCTCCAAAACAGCCATTATTGTCTTTCTCCAGGGTTTTGGGAAGGTCAGATACAGATCAACAGCCTTTTGCTCCGGAATCGCCTCAAAAACATATAGAGCCTGCTCTATATCCTTATTTTTTTTCGTTTGATCTTTGCGTCTTTCGGCGATCAATATTTTATGCATGGCGAAAGCAATCGGATCAGGAATCTTTATCTTGATCCCGCTTTCTTCAACTTCGATAGGGTCTTTTAATAGGATGTCCAAAAATCTTAAGGAAGTTGCTTTTATGCCGAGGTTTTTAATTTCTTTAGGATGAGCGGTGCCGCTTCCTTTTTCAGGTATAAGGAAATCTATTCGCAATTCCGGACTCCAAAGAAATATAGATCCATCTGCATTGAAAGAAGTTCTAAATCCAAGAGGTTCTAGCAAGCCAGCCAGATCAACCTTGTGCTTGGATTTATATGGAATTGGTATCAAAAAATCAATATCCAGGGTTTTGAAAGGAAATGATCGGATGCCGCAATGTTTTTGATAGAGCATAAAACACCAACTTCCAATCAATTCGATTCCCTCATCCCATAAGCGATTATCACTAAAAACTTTCAGTATTCTTTGAATTAAGTCGATCATAATCCTATTTATTGATCTTCTTCAGCATTTTTGCGGAATCCTTAACCTTCTTTAGCTGTTCTTCCAGATTTCTCCTTTCCTTTAACTGTTTGGACAATTCAAGCGGGGCCGCTTTGCCCAAGTATTTTTGGACCACCTTCTTGCCTTTTCTGAATTGCAAGTAATAATAGGTTTTACCACTAATTTTACGGCTCTTAACACTTCCCCGGGGCAAAGAAGACAACTTTGCATTTATCTCCTTTTCAACGCGCTTATAATACTCTGCGCTGTCTTTTAAAATGCCCTTTAATACGCTCATTTGATCGCCTCCTTACACTACATTTTTACGATTTTAGCAGTTTTGTAGTGTAAATGCAATTAAGTCAAAGGGGGGACATCAAGAATATCCTTTTATTTGCCTCCCCTCCACCTCTTCAACTTCGGCAAAACTTCTTTTGCCATTTTTTTTGCCTCATCGGCAGGCATGCCCATTTTAGCAGCGATGGCGATATTTTTGGCGATTTTTTGTTCGAGGGTTATACCTTCGTCGGTGAACTTACCATTTTGGTAGCAGAACTGGCAGTATTCCTGGTTCTTACTCCCATCGGCATTGGTCCCAAAATCGCTATCTTTTCCCATCGGCATCCCGCAGCTTTGACAAATATTTTCCATGATTAACTCCTTTTTAGATTTTTTGATTTTTTATTCTAATCTATTCCTCTGATTGTTCTGATCCTCTGATCTTCAAACCTGATAATCTGATATTCTGATAATCTAGCACCTTTCCCACCGCCCTACCCAATCTCATCGCCTCAACGCATCAATATAAACCCATTCGCCGGGGGAGCGCTGGAATTTCCAGCAACGCCAGCCGTTCATTGGCCTTTTTGTTATAGCTACCGCGGCTAAAGAAGGAGAATTGAATAGTTTACCTTTTATGCTTATTTTGCCGGTGTTGCGAAGTTTTGCAATATATCTCTTGCCTTTATAATCGAACCTTAATGGGAAGACCTTTTTTGCATAAGGTTTAAGTGCCGGTTCTCTACCCTCGGAGGCAACTCTTTTTTGAAATTCCTTTCGTGCTTTCTTTTTCGAAGAAAACATTCCCTCAAGCTCT
Source organism: Candidatus Margulisiibacteriota bacterium (assembly GCA_018813405.1). Lineage (GTDB taxonomy): Bacteria > Margulisbacteria > WOR-1 > XYC2-FULL-46-14 > JAHJBW01 > JAHJBW01. The sequence goes on from JAHJBW010000241.1 coordinate 3,550, forward strand.
GTTTTTTGAACCTCGGCAATTTGCCGCCTAAAACTCCTCCGCAGGTCCTCTGCCCGATAAAATTTGCCTTTTTGCCTATTTCCTTTTGGATAAGCTATTCGATTGACAAGGGATTCAAGCTCTTTCAAGTGTTTATCGTTAATCACGAGGTATACGCTGAAACGATCCCAGGTTTTTGCATGGCGGTCTCGCAGGTGGTGATCTAGACGGCTGCAG
>JAHJBW010000242.1 GCA_018813405.1 Candidatus Margulisiibacteriota bacterium
CATGGCAGGCAGGGGAGTTGATATTATTCTGGGCGGTAATCCGCCTAATCCCGAAGAATTTGAGGAAGTTAAGAAGCTGGGAGGTTTGCATGTTATGGGCACCGAGAGGCACGAAGCCAGAAGAATAGACAACCAATTAAGGGGCAGGTCAGGCAGGCAGGGAGATCCCGGCTCATCAAAATTCTATGTTTCTCTGGAAGATGACCTGATGAGGTTGTTCGGATCGGGCCGCATCGCGGCGATCATGGACAGGCTGGGCATGGAAGAGGACACCCCGATTGAGCATAACCTTATATCACGCGCCCTGGAGAACGCTCAGAAAAAAGTCGAGGAATACCATTTCAGCATCCGAAAACAGGTGCTGGAATTTGACGATGTCATGAACAAGCAAAGGGAGACCATTTATACCCTTCGCCGCAAGATACTTGAAGGCGCCAGTCTAAAGGAAAAGATATTGGAGATGATGGATACGGAAGGAATGGGCGAGGACATAAAACTGGAATATGCCAGACGTGAAGAAGAGATAGGTCCCGAAGCCATGCGCATGCTGGAAAAGATCGTGATGCTGAGGGTGATCGACCAGAAATGGATAGAACAGCTTCATAATATGGACCACTTGAAAGAGGGCGTTGGACTGAGGGGCTATGGCGGAAAAGATCCGGTCTTGGAATACAAGATAGAAGGGTATAAAATGTTCCAGGAGATGATGACCTCTGCCAGGATCGAGATGATCGACCTGATCCTGAAAGTTCAGGTTGCCAGGGGCGAAGAAAGCCTGGCCCCGAAAAGAAGGAACGTTCATTACGGCGCGCCTTCTCCCGAGTCACCAAGGCCGCAGGTGAAGCGGCAGGAAAAAGTGGGGCGCAACGACCCGTGTCCCTGCGGGAGCGGAAAGAAGTATAAGAAATGTTGTGGAAAAGATTCCTAATAAATAGCTCCTTGTTTTTAGTTTTTAATTTGCTTGCCCTGAGCGTCGTCGAAGGGTCATTTTTAATTCTGCCTGCTCATGCGGCCGATTATGTCCCCGGAGAGGTATTGGTAAAGATCAAGCCGGGAGTAAAGTCACTGTCTGATAGTTCTGTTGCTTCCCGTTTTAAGGCCAGGGCGGCAAGCAAGATATTTCGAGGAAAGAACACTCGGATCAAAAGTTCAACTTCTAATGTTGCCAACATTTACCGCCTTCAGTTTGCGAAAGATATCAATGTGCCTGAAATGGCAAAGAGTATCGCCAGAGAAAGCGATGTCATTTTTGCCGAGCCCAATTTTATCTATTACATAGACAGGACGCCGGATGATTTCTATTTTATTGACTATCCCGCCGCGCAAAACCAGTGGGGCCTTTTCAAGATCGGATGCGGCACCACCGAAGGCTCGTCCGCCTGGAACAGCAGCCAGGGCGATGCCAATACCATTATAGCGATCGTTGATACCGGCATACAGTGGGACCACCCGGACCTTTCCGGCAATGTCTGGATAAATACCAACGAGATCCCGGACAATGGCATTGATGACGATGCCAACGGCTATGTGGATGACTATCGCGGCTGGGATTTTGTGAACAGCGATAAAAACCCGACCGACGATAACGGTCACGGCACGCATTGTTCGGGAATTGCCAGCGCGGTTACCAATAACTCTACCGGCATCGCGGGAGCGGGTTGGAATTGCAAGGTAATGGCGGCTAAAGCCGGCAATGCGTCCGGCAGTTTTTCGAGCGCTGACTCTGCGGCGGCCATTACCTACGCGGCCAACAACGGCGCCCAGATAATAAGCATGAGCTGGGGCAGCGCCAGTGAGTCCGCCACCATTACCAGCGCCATTAGCGACGCGCTGGCGGCAGACTGCATACTTTTTGCCGCGGCGGGCAATGACGGGACCGACGATGTTCATTATCCTGCGGCGACCACCAATGTCATTTCTGTGGCCTCGACCGATGTCAATGACCTGAAGTCTGGCTTTTCAAACTATGGCTCCTGGATAGATATTTCGGCGCCAGGCGGTGGTGGGTCAGGAACGTCGGCCGGCAATATTTACAGCACTTACCCGACAAATACTTATGCCTACAGCTATGGGACCTCCATGGCAACTCCTTTGGCGGCGGGACTGGCCGGTCTGGTTCGATCAAAGTATTCAACACTGACCTGGACCCAGGTCAGGGATATAATTTTGAACAACGCAACCGACATTGACGCGTTAAATCCCGCTTACGCGGGCCAGCTCGGTTCGGGCAGGATAAACGCACTGGCGTCGCTCGATACTGTTTCGCCGACGGTCTCGATCATTTCTCCTTCGACCGGCGAATCTTTTGTAAAGGGGGCCCGCATTGATATTAACTGGACCGCCACCGACACATCGGGTTTTGGCAGTGGTCCCATAACGCTTTATTACACTACGGGCGAAACATTTTCTCTCATAACCAGCGGTGCGGCCAATACAGGGACATATTCCTGGCGCCTGCCAAACGTGATCACTTCCGAGGCCAGAGTAAAGGTGCAGGCAGTAGACGTGGTTGGCAATTCTGCCACGGCGGAAGGAGGATCATTCAATATTGTAGCGGATACCGATCCTCCCACAGTAGCGATCACGTCCCCGACCAGCGGGCAAAGGCTGGCCGCTTCTGTTGACGTGACGGGCACCGCTACCGACGATGCCCTGACATATTTTGTTCTTGATTACGGGTACAGTTCGTCGCCAACCGGCTGGACCCGCATTACATCTTCGGAAACCGGTGTGGTATCCGGATTCCTGGGCACCTTTGAAGTTGAGAGCTTAAAAGAGGGTACATATACTTTACGGCTAAGGGCCTATGACTCCAGCGACCTTTCGTCGACCACCTCACTGCAGATCGTGGTTTATAGTGAAGGAGACGCCACTATTGTGGGTACTCCTCTCTTTGGGCCCAGTCCGTTCGATCCGACGGCTGGTTTAAGCGGTGTGATCAGCTATACCCTGAGCAATGATGATGAAATAAAGATATATATATTTTCCATTGCGGGCGAGTCTTTGTGGTACAGGGCTTTTGCGTCGGGCAGTGCGGGTGGCAGCGTAGGGGTTAACAGTGTCAACTGGGACGGGCGCGATTTTACCGGCAATCCGGTCCCCAACGGAGTTTATCTTTACCGTATAGCGCGGGGCGGCAAAACGATCGGACGCGGGAAATTTGTGGTCTTGCGATAACCATGAAAGAAGAAATCCTCAAAAAGCAGAAAGAGCTCCTGGACCAGATCGAAAAGATTGGCGAGTACCTGCGTGTTAACGAGAAAAGGGAAAAGATAAAAAAACTGCAGGAGCAGACCTCTGACCCAAATCTCTGGTCCGACCAGAACAAGGCCAGGGTCCTTCTGCAAGAGCTGAAAATGCTGGAGAAAACGGTCAAGGAATGGGAAGACGCCCGCAACCGCATTGAGGACGCGGGTACTTTGCTGGAAATGGCGGGAGAGAAAGACCTGGCGGACATTAAAGGTGAGATCGAAGTCCTCGGACAAAGGATATCCTCGCTCGAGGTTGAGACCCTTCTTTCCGGCCCCTATGATGCCAATAACGCCATTCTCACGATCAACGCCGGAGCCGGCGGCACCGATGCCCAG
>JAHJBW010000243.1 GCA_018813405.1 Candidatus Margulisiibacteriota bacterium
CCCCAATATGATGAAACAGTTTGAGTATTCCTTCAATTTTGCCGCCTGGAAGCCCATAGAAAGCGTAAATCCCGAAACAGGCGAATTTGTGCTTGAAGATATGCCTTTTGCAGAAGGGCAAAACATAATAGCCATTCGTTCCACCAACGCAGCCGATGTTAAAAACCATCAGCATATGAAGATCATACTTAACACCATCCCATTGCTTTCAACCGACTATCAGCCAATACCAAATAGTTACACGAAAAACAAGCAACCCCTGTTTTCCATGACCTTTGCCAAAGCGGCCTACAGCGCCTCGGTCCTGGAGGAGATCAACCTTGTTTCTGCCGCGCTGATCAACGAAAGCAAGGGGGAAGAGCGGGATATCACTAAAGAAATAGTGCTTGATCCGAGCGGCGGCGACTATGACAAACGCTTGAAAGTCAGCTGGCAGTCGCTTCTGCCGCTTGAAGATGGTAGATATGTCTTTCGTGTAGTGGTCAACAGCAATGTCGGCACCGCCCAGGCCTTTCTGCCCGTGACCATAGACACAACGCCGCCAACTATTACCATCACGGGGTCTAACTAGCATGAAAAAAGTCATACTGATACTAATGGCTATCTTTCTCTTCGGCTCAATAGCCGTTGCAAAAACCATTACAATAGACAAATACCCTCTGACCGCGCGGGACAGGGGAGTACTGGTGCATGTTTTTGACCAGATACGATTGGTTGATAATTTTGTGTTTAACGGTCCCAATTTCGTTCAGCCAGGCTACGATGCTTTGAATATGACGATCAAGGATAAAGCCGAGTATCCCTGGAAGATAGAAAGCATAACTCTTGATGGACAGGATATAAGGGCCAGGACCAGTATCAAGACGAAGAAGGATCTGGTCTTCTGGGGAAACGGTACCGTCAAGATACAGTACAGCCCTGCCGCGCCGCTTGAAGAAGGGGTCCATGCCTATATTATTAAGGGCAAACAGGGACTTCAGACGCAGGCCCTGGTGGTGTTGGCGATAATGTGGAAAGGGCAGAGAGAAAAATCCGATGACCAGTTTGTGACCTCAAAAGGAGCAAGTAGAATATTCAGAAACCTTGAAGGGGCCCAGAATAAGGTAAGGAGCTTCTCCGCGAAGTTCAGCAATGTTTCAGATTCCAGCCTGGGCAGGCAGGAGCTTTCGGGGAGATATGAAGCGGCCGGCAGCAATCGATTTAACTTGACCCTTGCGGATCCTTTCAGGGCGGATCTGCCCAAAAACGCTATCAGGAACAGGAACGAGATATCGCCATATAATCTGATCTTTTACCTGGATTATGGTGACCTTTGGGAAAATTATCAGTGGCTTATCGCTTCTGAGGATGACGAGAAAATAGAACTCTACGGGTGGCACGGATGGCTTTCGGACCGCCCCTGCTTTTGGATGATGACGGTTGACAAAAAGCGCTGGGTGCCGACCTCTGTTAATACCTTTATGGCGGGTTCAACGGTCCTCTCTCAAGCCTGGGCACAATATGCCAGGGCCGGCAACAACTGGGCGCCGCTTTCACAGACCAGCCGGACTTGCGCCATGAACGGGGCCAGCGTACACTCAACCATTGACTTTAGCGATATTAAGGTAAATAATCTTAAATTACCTTCAAAAGGGTCTATTTAGCTCAATAGCGTTTTTGGGGGGGAATAAGCAAATACTTCTGCGCATAGATCGAATTGTCAGTTTTCCAGGCCAGTACGAAAGCGTTATCCTGATGTGATATGAGGGCCAGATCCGGCCCCCTCCCTCCGCCGTTGCTTCCAGCGGGCACCTGACCGCCTTCCTGCCAGACACTATTCCCGCCCGGAGAAAGAAGCTGAAGATAAGAATGATATCGCTCGCCGCTGCGGAAATCCTCCCAGGCAACCAGGGTCCCTTCCGATACTTCTTTGACCCGGGGCGAATATTGGGTGCCCGGGTTCAGGCTTATCCAGGAGCCCTCTTCTCCCCATAACATTTTGCCCGAGCCAGACAGTTTCTGTCCCCGCAAATCCCAGTTGCCCTGCCTGAAATCTTCCCAGACGACTATGCTGGCGCCGTCC
>JAHJBW010000029.1 GCA_018813405.1 Candidatus Margulisiibacteriota bacterium
CACCCGCCGCATGAATTAAAGTATGGACAGTTCATAGTACTATTATATCGCATATAAGGGGTGGGGATTTCACTTATTAATGAATTATGAAAACTATTCCCAGCGTGGCGCCCAGGGTGTCGTGAAGCTTGTTGGCGTTCACCAGTGACTGCATGACTTCACCGTTGGGATCAACGATCTCGGCCTCGTACTTTACAATCTCTTTGCCCTGGTTGACGACCTCGTTGTAAAGTTTTTTGTACTTTTCCTTGTCCTTAAAAAGATTGGCGACATTACAGCCTTCAATGTCCTCTTCTCTGCAGTGCAGCAGCCTGTCCGCCTCTTCGTTGGAAAGGAGAATATTGCCCTCCAGGTCGGTCACTATCATGGGGTCGGGCATGGTCCTTATAATAGTATCGGCCGCCAGGGCGGGGGTAATGGCAAAAAGCGCGTATTTGCGCATGGCAATGAAAATGACCAGGTTAAGGAAGGCCACATCGAAAACTATGGTAGGAAATATTGCCCGATAGCCCATCAGAAGCGGCATCAGCACGTCGGTCACCGCTCCCACGAAAAATGCCAGCAAACAACCAGCGCCTATCAACAGGGCCTGCTCCTTTGCTGTCTTTTGGGGCGCGGTCCTGGCAAAAGACAGGAAAAGATATATTCCCCAGGCGGAATAGGCCAGACAATAAAGCGCGAAGAACCAATAATAGGGCGAAGGTTGGTTGACTATGCCAATAGGTTGTATCTCGTAGCGAGTGTACATAAAATTGCCAAAGATAAAGAAAACAGAAAAGACCGCCGCGGGAAAATAAAGAGCCATGGTCGCGGCGCGGTTCTTTAGCGCGTCGTCCTTTTTTGCGAAGATCAGGGCAAAGTGCACGAACATGGCGAACAAGAAAGCCCAAAAGCTTATGCTGATGCGGTTGATGAAAATAGCAATATCAAAAGTAAAGGCGATGCGCAGGGAATACTCGAAGATCGAGGCAAAAAAACCCACCAGAGCCAGGCGGCCGTAAAAACGTGCCACGCGATTGGCATAATGGCGGTTATATATATAGAAAGCAAGCAAAAGTGTGAATAAGGAAGCTGCCAGCTCAAAGTAAGAGAATAACATTATACTGAAATTATATCACAGGAAATTGTGAAGTATGTTATAATTTATATGATATGCCAAAGACAAAGTACAAGCGAATCCTGCTCAAACTTTCCGGCGAGATCTTTGGCGGCAAATTCAAACAAGGCCTTGACCCCGAAGTCCTCCAGATAGTTGCCCGCGAGATAAAAAAAGTAAAAGAACTTGGCATAGACATAGCCATAGTTGTCGGAGGCGGCAATATTTTTCGCGGGCTTAAAGGCAGTGAAAAAGGCATTGACCGCGCCACCGGCGACTATATGGGAATGCTGGCCACGGTGATCAACGCGCTGGCGCTTCAAGATTCACTTGAACACGAGGGTGTCCATTCCAGAGTACAGACGGCCATTACCATGCAGGCAGTGGCCGAACCGTTTATCCGCCGGCGCGCCGTAAGGCACATGGAAAAGGGCAGGGTCGTGATCCTGGCCGGCGGCACGGGTAATCCTTATTTTTCTACTGACACCACAGCGGCTTTGAGGGCGGCCGAGCTTGACGCCGAGGTCATAATCAAAGCTACCAAAGTCGACGGCGTGTACGACAGGGATCCCATGCGTTTTGAGGACGCGAAAAAATACAAAAAATTAACTTACCTGTCGATCTTAAAAAAGAGGCTCAAGGTCATGGATTCCACTGCGGCATCGCTTTGCATGGACAACGGGATACCCATAATCGTCTTGAATTTGATGAAAAAGGACAATATCGAGAATGCCGTACTTGGGAAAAAAGTCGGCACCTATGTGGGGAACGCTCCCCAAAAGGAGGCATAGAACATGTCGGACATAATAAAAGACACAGAATTAAAAATGCAAAAAGCCATTGACGCGCTCAAGAAAAAACTTGCCGGAGTGCGCACCGGCAGGGCTTCGTCCGGCCTGGTCAGCTCTTTGCAGGTGGAATACTACGGAGCAAAAGTGCCGCTCCAACAGCTGGCCAACATTGCCGTGCCCGAGCCCCGCACTATTGCCATAACCCCTTTTGACAAGGGCGCTGCCAAGGATATCGAGAAGGCTATACAGATGTCTGACCTGGGAATAAGCCCCAACTCGGAAGGCGGCGTGATCCGCATTAACCTGCCCCAGCTTACCGAAGAGAGAAGGAAAGAGCTGGGCAAGCATGTAAAAAAAGAAAGCGAAGAGGCCAAGGTGGCCATACGCAACATACGCCGCGAAGCCATGGACATTTTAAAGAAACAAAAAGAGGCCAAAGAACTTTCAGAGGATGCCGAAAAGATGAAAGAACAGGAGCTTCAGAAATTGACCGACAAAGAAGTGGACGGGATAGATAAGGTCCTGCAGGCCAAAGAAAAAGAGATAATGGAGGTATAGGATGAGAAGGATCACTACAGACTGCACCGGCTGCGGCGCCTGCGCCGAAGTTTGCCCGGTAAAGGCCATACATCCTACCGGCGATAAATATCTGATAGTCGAGGAAGAGTGCACCAACTGCGGACAGTGCGACGACATTTGCCCGGTAGAAGCGATCGAAACTGAATGAAGAAGATCCCCGACCATATCGCGGTTATCATGGACGGCAACGGACGATGGGCCAGGCAAAGGGGCATGCCCCGCATCGAGGGCCATCGCCGCGGGGCCGCTTCGCTTAAAGAAGCCGTAAAGACTTGCGCCGAAATTGGCGTGAAATATCTTACTGTTTATGCCTTTTCCACCGAGAATTGGAACCGGCCCGACGCGGAGGTCTCTTTCCTGATGACGCTTTTCTCCCAGACCATTGACAGGGAAGTGGAAGAGCTTAATAAGAACAACGTGCGGCTCAACTTTTTGGGCCAGCTTGACCGCTTTTCACCCGACCTTCAAAAGAAAATGAAGGCCTCCATGGAGAAGCTCGCCAAAAATACAGGGCTTACTTTGAATGTTATGGTGAACTATGGCGGAAGGGCGGAGCTTGTTGATGCGGTGAAAAAAATTGTGGCAAGGGGCGTAGAAGCAAAGGGCCTCAGGGAAGAAGATATCTCTGAGAATCTTTACACGGCGGGAATGCCGGACCCTGATCTGTTGGTGCGTACGGCGTCCGAGATGCGGGTATCTAACTTCTTGCTCTGGCAGATAGCCTATGCTGAAATATATGTCACCGATGTGCTCTGGCCTGACTTTCGCAGGGAGGCGATGCTTGACGCGATAGAAGCTTATGGAAAGCGCGAGCGCAAGTTTGGCAAGACATCTGAGCAGTTAAATGATACTTAGAAGCCTGACAATATTGATATTGGTGCCAGTAGTAGCGGCCTGCACCTATCTGGGCGGACTAGCCTTTCTGGCCCTGGTGCTGGCGCTGGCGCTTTTTTCGGTCAACGAATTCTATTCCATGATGATGCGGCGCGGTTACAAGCCAGCTTACTGGGTGGGCAACGCCATTACCATATTCTTTATTGTCTTTGCCTATTATTCTTTGAAGCTCAACTGGGAGCCGGCCCACTCGGCCATTCTTACTCTGGCCGCCACGGCGGCGCTTTTTTCGGGCATCTTTTTGAAAAGAAAGAAAGACACCATTATGGATGTGATGGTCACCCTTTTCGGCATGGTTTACATTGGCTGGTTCTTCAGCTACTTTCTGTTCTTGCGCAACCTGACCGACCACGGGGCCTATCTTTTCTTTTTAATGTTCAGCATCTGGGCTATGGACATAATGGCCTATCTTTTTGGAAAGGCATTTGGCAGGCATAAGCTGGCGCTGTCCATCTCGCCGAAAAAGACCTGGGAGGGAGCTATTGCCGGCTTTCTTACCTGCCTGATCGCGGCATCCATCTTTAGCGGCATGGCCAGCATCCCCATGGTCGACGCGTTGATACTGGGAGTATTGATCGGGATAGTTGCCCAGTTCTCGGACCTGGTCGAATCGCTTATAAAGCGCGACGCGGGGGTCAAAGATTCGTCGGCATTGCTGCCTGGTCACGGTGGGGTGCTTGATCGCATGGATTCCTTTATACTCACAGTTCCAATTATGTATTACTATATTGTATGGATAATCCTAAGATGAATAATGCAATGAAGAATTTAATAAGGATGGCGCTGGCCGAAGACATTGGGCCGGGGGATATTACCACCGAGCTTTTTGTTCCAAAAGGACAAAAGGCAAAGGCGTTCATCATAGCCAAGGAAGCTGGCATTATTGCGGGGCTTCCCATTGCCATGATGGTCTATGGAGTGCTCGACCCAAAAGTAAAATTTATCTTCAAGATAAAGGACGCTTCAAAGGTGAAGAAGGGAAAGATCATCGCCGAGATATCTGGTCCGGCGCGCAGCATCCTGACCGGGGAGCGGCTGGCTTTAAACTTTCTGCAGAGGTTGTCCGGCATCGCGACTTTGACTGAC
>JAHJBW010000244.1 GCA_018813405.1 Candidatus Margulisiibacteriota bacterium
CTGGGCATAGTCCCTTACCCTTCTCAAGAGCCGGTTGGCAATGCGCGGCGTTCCGCGAGACCGCCTGGCGATTTCCTTCGCTCCCTCCCTGTCGATCTCTATGGAAAGTATCCCCGCCGCCTTGGTGATTATCTTTTCAAGTTCGGGCAGTTTGTAAAACTCCATCCTGCTCACCATGCCAAACCTATCGCGCAGGGGCGAGGTCAAAAGCCCCGCCCTGGTGGTAGCCCCTACCAGCGTAAAGCGCGGCAGGTCCAGGCGAATAGACCGTGCGGACGGGCCCTTGCCTATCACTATGTCCAGGGCAAAGTCTTCCATGGCGGGATAGAGTACTTCTTCCACCACCCTGTTCAGGCGGTGTATCTCGTCAATGAAAAGGACGTCAAAAGCCTTAAGGTTGGTAAGGATCGCGGCCAGGTCCCCCGGCCTTTCTATGGCAGGGCCGGAGGTAATCTTTACGTCCACGCCCATTTCGTTGGCCACGATGTTGGAAAGCGTGGTCTTGCCCAGCCCGGGCGGCCCGCAAAAGAGTATGTGCTCCAGCGCTTCTCCGCGCGCTTTGGCCGCTTTGATGTGGATATCAAGGTTTTCCTTCAGCTTTTCCTGGCCAATGAAAGAGTCAAGCTTTCTTGGCCGCAGTCCGGAAAATTCTTGATCTTCTTCGAATCTTTCAGGGGTAATTAGTCTATTCTGGTTCTCCATATAGCCTTTTGTATTCGTAGTAGCTGCCCAGCACCTTCTGGACATATTCGCGGGTCTCGCGAATTGGGATCTTGATTATAAAATCGTCGTCGTCCCCATTATAGAACTCTTTTTTCCATCTGGAAACCCTTACCGGCCCGCCATTGTATCCGGCCAGCGCAAAGACGACGTTGCCGTCAAACCTGCTTAACAGATCGGCCAGGTAGTAGGTCCCCAACCTTATATTGGTCTCGGCGTCATACAGCTTTGTGCTGGTATAGGATATCTTGTTGGCCTTGCACAGTATCCTGCCGGTAGAAGGGATTATTTGCATCAGCCCTTTGGCCCACGACCTGGACCGAGCATTGGGGTTGAAACGGCTTTCTTCCCTGATGAGCGCCAGTGTCAGGTAAGGGTCTATGCTGTGCAGGTTTGAATAGTATTTGACATGGTCCCAGAAGCCTTTTGGATAAGAAAGCTCCCACAAAAGGACTGGATGATCTTCGACATTCCCGTCATATATGGCGTCTGTCAATTTACTTTCCACCAGTTTGATCGCGCCATTATATTTTCCCTGCCGGTGCAGTTTGTTGGCCTTGCTGACGCCAGAATCAAGCGAGGCCCTGTCCATGCCATATGTAACTATTTCGGCATCGTAGCCAAGCTGGTTCAACTTTTCTCGGGACTTATGGCCGCTATAGGTATGGTCGTACCTTTCGGCAGTGAATGTGTATATCTTAAGCGCGTCGGCAGGATTTTTTTCTTCCAGCAGTTTGCCCCACCAGAAAAGGCATTTCGGCGTGGCGTCGCCATTATGGGCAACATAAGCCTGGCTAAAGATGCGTTCGGCGTCCTGCTTGTTGCCGGCATTATACTGCAGTCTGCCCGCGCGGTAGAGGGCGTTGTCCACCAGATAGCTTTCGGGGAACTCCTCAAAAAGCCTCATGTAGAACCTGGTGGCCGCCACCGGCGATCCGTAAAGTTCGCTGTAGTAGCCAAGATAGTAAAGGGCTTTGGGCACCAGGTCGGAGCTGGGATATTTCTGCACCACCCTCTGTAAAAGCACCAGGGCCTGTTCGTATTTTCCCCTGCTGGCGTACTTTCTGGCCTTTTCGTAGCCCTGCAGGCCAAGCAGTTTCTTCCGGGAAGAGGCTTTTTCTTTTATCAAGGCCTCACAGACGCCTTTTCTCTCCCTGGCACTGCTCTCAAAACTGCCGGCAGGGAATTCGGAAAGGATCCTGCTAAAATAGAACGCCGCCAGATAGGGGTTGCCCGCCTCAAAATGGCTTTCAGCTATTGCCATCATAGCCTGCTCGCGTCCCGCGAAAGCGGGATCAGAAAGCGAAGCGACAAAAAGTTCAATAGCCGAGCTGTAGTCTTTGTTCTTGAAGTGTTCCTGCCCGGCCGCAAAATCCGAATAGCCGTCAGCCAGTGCAGATGTCGCGAGAAGCAGGAAAAGGAGTATTGAAAGTAGAGAATGCTTCTTCATTTGCAAGTAATTCTACCACAAAAAAAATGCATATGCTACAATACCACCACGGAGGTATCTCATGCCAGAGCTCAGACAAAACCCGGCCACCAAAGAATGGGTGATAATAGCGACCGAGCGCGCCAAACGGCCGGAAGACTTCTGCCGCAGCAACAACCTCCCTCCACTGCCCGAACACGATCCTGGCTGTCCGTTTTGCGAAGGCAACGAAAGCACCACCCCGCCTGAGATACTCGCTTACAGAAATTTTGGCACCTGCCCCAACACCCCGGGCTGGTGGATAAGGATAGTTCCCAACAAGTTCGCCGCGCTTGTGCCGGAAGGCAATCTTAGAAGGATCAAAAGCGAAGAGTTTTTCCGCTACATGGACGGTGTGGGAGAACACGAAGTGTTGATAGAAGACCCCAAACACAACGCCACTTTCCACAATATGAACCAAAAGCAGATCGAAGAGATATTCCTGGCCTACCGCGAAAGGTACCTGGCCCTGCGCGAGGACCCCAGGTATGAAATGATCATCATCTTCAAGAACCATGGCTTCAACGCCGGCACATCCCTGATACATACGCACTCCCAGCTGGTCGCCACACCTGTAACACCTTCGCACATCAGGCACCGCCTGGAAGAGGCCATGAGGTATTTTGACGACAATGGGGAATGCGTATACTGCGTGGAAGCAAAGAAAGAACAAAAAGTTCAGGAAAGGATCGTCTTCGAGACCGACAATTTCCTGTCGTTCATACCTTTTGCCGCCAGTTCGCCATTTGAGATCATGGTACTGCCCAAAGAACACGTCTCTTCGTTCGAAAGCTCGCCTGCCGGCAAAATCAAAGAGCTGGCCTATGTCATGAAACAGGTCATGATGAGGATCCACGTTGGACTGACACACCCCGACTATAATTACATGATATTCTCTTCCCCGTGTCACGAAAAAGATGTTGAATATTATCACTGGCATCTTAAGATCGTACCCAGGGTAGCATCGGTAGCCGGCTTTGAGATGGGGTCCGGCATTTACATTAACACTGTCATACCGGAAAAGGCCGCGCAATTCCTGCGCAACGTTAAATTCTAGGATCAGGACATGGAAGAAGCAAAGCAACTACTGGAAAGGGCAGGCTATAAAGTAAAAGCCGCCAACAAAAAGGCCACGGTCATAACCCGCATAAACGGCAAGTCGCACATGGGGTATATCGAGGCGGATTTCGTTGTCGCCAAAAAGAATAAAAAGTATGTGGTGGCGGTAAAATCGGGTGAACTGGCCGATGCCAGCGAGCCGCTGACCAGGCGCCAGCTTATTGAATACTCCCATGTTTACAAGCCCGACGGCATATTACTGCTCGACCTTAACCGCGCGGAGCTGAACAAGATCGAATTTTCTTTTCCTAAAGACGCCAGGGAGTATTTCTTCCAGTTCCTTGTAATACTTCTTATCGTCTTCGTTACCGCGGGAATTATCTGGCTTATGATACAACTCAAACTTTTCTAGAAGGAGAATTACCATGCAAAAGATCGCTATATATTACAAGGAAGAAGACAATTTAATAAGCAGTACCGCCAGCCAGCTGATCAAGGAGCTGAAACAAGAATACAAGATCGTAAAAAAAGATCCCGACCTTGTCCTGACCCTGGGCGGGGACGGCACCATTTTGCGCGCGGCGCGCACAGCTTCCAAGATAGACTGCCCCATACTGGGCGTGCATCTTGGGGGCGTGGGCCTTTTGACCGAGATCAACCTTGAAGAGATAAACACTGCCCTGAAAAAGATCAAGGAAAAGAAATACATTATTGATGAACGAGCCATGATCGAAGCGGATATTTTAAAAAGGGGCAAAGCGGTAAAATCGTTTGTGGCCCTGAACGACATCGTCATCGGCAAAAACGAGATCGCCCGCACCATAAGGCTGGAGGCGGTCTCGGGGAAAATGGTCCTGGCGGACTACGCCGCCGACGGCCTGATCATCTCGACCCCCACCGGCTCTACCGCATACAATTACGCGGTAGGCGGCCCGATCCTGCCTCCCCATTGCGGCCAGTTCATCATCTCCCCTATCTGCCCACACCGCTCGGCCGACCGCTCCATAGTGTATGACAAGCCCGTAACGGTCGAGGTGACCAAGGGCAGGAACGTAATGCTTACCGCCGACGGACAGCGCACCTTCAGCCTGCACCAGGGCGACAAGATACTGATAAAACCATCAGCTAAAAAAACAAAATTCCTGCGTTTTAAGGAATATGATCTGTGGGGCTTGATGCGACAGAGGTTAAACTGGGGTTATCCCGACCAGTCGTGCCAGGGCCCATGTTGCGGCCAGGCTTGATCAGTTAAGGCTCCGGGAAAAGTCGGCCAGCTTACCGGGCTCTTTTATCATGGCCAGCACCTGTTCTTTCCTTACAGGATAGGTCGCGTAAAGCACTTTCTTTTCAAGGGCGGACTGCATGACCTTTTTAAGAAAATCGGTCACCACGTGCTGGGTCATCTGTTCTATGACTTTGTTCTTGTTCATGGCCATCACTTGCCTCGCCTCCAGGCGGGTCTCCTTCTATATAGTTATCGTCAATTTTGGGGGGAAATTTCACGCATCTTTATAAGCGGCTTAGTCTTTCTCATGACATCATGACCCTTTACTACGCAAAAACATCACACATGGAAAACACAAATTCTCTCTAATTCTGTCTTCGCGAATTACTCTAATGATCCCTGTCGCTTATTGCTCCAATGAACTCAAATTGACACTTATCCGGACATTTTTATTTCGGATAGGTGATGATTTGCATTGATTGGATAAATTGGAGATTTTTTCATTAGTGTTATTGGCGACAGCAAAATTTGTGAAAATACGAGACATTTTTATTGCAACTACCTGGTTCGCTTGTAGATAATACTGATCATAAAGGGTCGCCATGTCCCCTGTCTGCCCAATCTTAAAAGCGGCCGCTGTTGAAACTTTCTATCTCCACAGGGCCAAATTTTAAGAAATCAAACCAGGCCCTGGCATATTCCGCCTTCCAGGCTACAGAGGAATCAAGCTCTTTGAGTCGCAAAGCAAAGGTCCTTCTAAAAGGCTCAAACCTTATAAGCCAGGAATAGACCAAATCCCTGCTGAAATGTTCAACTTTCAGATGATACGCCAGAACCGCCTGATCAAAAAGCTCCGCGTTGAACCGATCACAGTTCCCCATAAGACTTATGATATGCCGCGACAGAATAAAATTATTATACCTGCCATCATCTTCGCGCGAGAGAAAAAGGTTAAAAGTTTCCAGTAAAAGCTGTTGAAATTTTGGCAGGGTCAGTTGATGGCATTTTAATTCAAGCTTAATTATTTCAATCAAGCGCTCCGCGAAAAAACTTCTTAATTCCTCAGCCTCGGCAGAATTATATTTAGCAAGCATATTGATAAGTTTTAGCCCAAATATGTAATGTTCGTTATCCAACATGGGATCATTTGGTCCGCAAAACACATCGGCAGGACTGGCCGGATGCTTTCCATTCATGACAGCCGCAATATCAATACTTCTCTCCGGAGGAAAGTCATCCAGCCTGGCGACAATGGCCACGGCCAGCGAGGAAGCTTCCATCCTCAATCTGATATCCGAGAACTCATCGCTTAAGATCGGGCTGATAACGCCGCGCAGTGTGCGCCGCAGTACAGATGGGGATGTTTCCTGTTTTACCCAGCAGGTTCTTGCAAACCTTAAAAAGGCCGGTGTAACTACACGAGATATGTTCATGTATTTATATCGACAGGTCGGGCAGCAAAATTTCATCCCAAGTGAAATTTTTACTTTTTTTAATAGATGAATAGTTGTATGAGACTTTGCAGAATATTCAGGGTCAATGGTCATTATACCCTGCCATTCAAGAACAGAGATATTGAACAGGCCCTGTTAAAACGCGCCCTGTGGAAGCCCGGCGACCCTCCTCTGGCATCAAGGCTTATGGTCATTACCGATTCGATGGTGCCCCTCACCCTGCGGCTAGGCGACCGGACCCTCATGGACCTGCCCGAAGAAAGACAGGAAACAAGGATACTCGGCATCTTAAAACAAAGAAGCCGCATCGGATCACAGTTGGATTCGGCAAGAGAACATTTCAATACTTCGCTTGATATGCTTGAAAATGCGGGGAAATCCAGCCTCGCAAAGGCGCTTATTGATCTTTATCCTACAGTCATCGACTACCTGGTCCTGGCCACTCGCGGCGAGCAAAAAAATCCTGTCCACCACAGCCTGGTAGTACTTGAGAACGCTGTGCGCATTGGTCTGGGTGACGACCTAACAGACAGCGATCTAAAAGTGCTTTGCGTTTCAGCCTTTATCCATGATATAGGCTGTTGCGCCAGTGTTAGAGACAGGGTTCTGCCAGCACACATCAAGGCAGAAAAAGATGAGAACAAGAGGGCTCAAATGATAACAGAGGGCATCCTTTTCAGAAGAGAACACATGGAAAAAGGCGAAAAGATCGCCGGAAATCTTCTTAACTCAGGTTCGATATCATCACACTTTACCAAACCCGAAAAAGGCAGGATCAAAATGCTGGTCGCCACCCACGATAACCCCAGCATTGAAAATTATATGCAAGTTCCCAGCGGCCAATGGCTATTTTTTTCTCAAGAACGCCTGGCCCTGCTTCTGCGGGCGGCCGACCGCCTATGGATGCTCACCCCCGAGGGACTTGAAGCCGATCTGGAACGAGATAAAAGAAAGGGCAAATTGGTTGATCCGCGCTCTCATCTTCAACACAATATTGACGAACACCGGAAGGAAAGAGAAGCCTACGATATTTTTGAGGACGCGGCCGAAAAATACGGGTTCATAGGCAACACCCTTCACATAAGCCTGACCGGCTACGCGCTTCATAACGAATATATAGAACAGACATGCCTGGCCTACAGTATCAATCCTGAATGCCTTGTATGCCCTGTATCCCCTGTAGTATAATTTCTGCCATGGAACAACTTCTCAAGAGCAGGTACAAAGCACAAGAAAAGATCAGCGAAAACCCTTTTAGCGTAACTTACCAGGGCATAACATTAAGCACACAAAAGCCTGTCATCATAAAGATCTATAAGCGCGGCACGCTTAACTCCACGCTCATAAAAAGCATGAAGCAAAAGGTCCAGCTTCTCAGCCGCCTGGAGCACCCCAATATAGCCAGGCTTATTGACGGGGACTACGGCTGGCAGGGCTTCTATTATGTAAGGGAATACGTCAACGGAAAATCGCTGGCCGAGCTTAAGGCCGGCAGGAAATTCGACACCGAAGAAGTGCGCCAGATAGGCCTGGTAGCCAGCGAAGCGCTTGACCGCGCCCATCAAGCCGGTATTGTCCACGGCAGTCTTTCCTTGAACAACCTGCTGGTACGAAATGACAATAGCATTGTCCTGACCGACTTTGTGATAGAGGGTGAGATAAAAGAAGCCCAGCCCCAAAAGACAGTGTATATAATGGAACACCCCGAGGTTCTTTCCCCCGAAGAGATACAGGGGGACTGCGCCAGAAGATCATCCGACATTTACAGCCTTGGTTTCTCCCTGTACAACCTCCTGTCAAAAAAAGACCTTGCCGAACAAAGGCTGGGCCTGGCACTTAAGAAAATGAAGGGAGACCTGCCGCCCCTGGCAAATGTCGACAGATACATGAACGACATACTGCAAAAAGCCCTGAACCCCGACCCCCTGCTAAGGTTTTGCGGCGCGCAGGAAATGCGCAGGTCTTTCGAGAACCGTTCGTTGATGGGCCAAAAAGCGGCGCTTTCAGACCTGCCCCCCATTGAGATGGTGGACCGGCCGCAGGTAAAAGAAGAGCCCAAAGAAGTGGTTGTGGTAAAAAAAGAGAGAAAAAGAAGCTTCTACCTTTTGATAATAGTGGTACTGGCCATAGCGGCCGGACTGGTGTATTCGCTGGTTAATTCCTATTTCCTGAGCTTTCAATGACAAAATTCTTTATAATATATTTCGCGGCCGTCATAGTGCTGGTACCCCTGCTCTCACTGCTGGTCGCCTTTTTAAAGGTAAAACATACCCTCCCCATCATTATATTGGTCGCCATAGCCCTGACAATCCCCCCCATCTATGGGTACAACAAGTATATGCGCCTGGACACGGTGGAAGAGACCGTGGTGCCAGACCTGGTCGGGCAAAGGCTGGGAAATGCCGAGGCCATGCTTGAAGATTTAGGGCTAAAGGCCCAGGTAACAGAGTCGGTCATGCCTGCCAGCAACATTGTGAAAAGCCATCACCCCGAAGCCGGCATGCTTGTAAAAAGAGGCCGTACCATTTATATTGTACTGGAGGACGAAGTTCCGCCCCGGCCGGCGGAGCCCGCAACTAATGAAGGATCAAGCGAAACGGACTGACATCAAGTTCATGAAAGAAGCCCTGCGCCTGGCCGCCAGGGCCGCCGGACGCACCTCGCCCGATCCGATGGTGGGAGCCGTGCTGGTAAAGAACGGCAGGACCATCGGGAGCGGATACCACGGCGAAGTAACCACGCCGCACGCCGAAGCCTGGGCCATTGAAAAGGCAGCAGAGAGGCATGGCCACGCGTCTCCACGGGGCGCAACATTGTATGTCAACCTGGAGCCCTGCTGTTTTTTCTGGGGCAAGAACAATCCCCCCTGCAGCAGCACCATCATAAAAGCAGGGATCAAAAGAGTGGTGGTTGCCATGCAGGACCCCAACCCTTCGGTGTCCGGCAAGGGTTTTGCCGAGCTAAAAAAAGCCGGGATACATGTGGAAGTGGGATTGCTGGAGGAAGAGGCAAAACGCCTGAACGAGATATTCATTAAATATATTACCACCGGTCTGCCTTTTGTGTTCTTAAAATCGGCCATGAGCCTTGACGGCAAGATAGCCACGAAAAAAGGCGAAAGTTTCTGGATAAGCGGCCCCGAGTCCAGGAAAAGAGCGCACCACCTGCGCAACATCGTGGACGCGGTCCTGGTCGGCATAAACACCATAGTAAAAGACGACCCCCGGCTTACCGTAAGGGATATAAAGAACAAGGCCAAGAACCCGCTCAAAATAATTTTAGACCCAAAAGCCAGGATACCCTTAAGGGCCAAGGTCCTGCAGATCGAGCCCGAGAACGCCATCATAGTGGTCTCTTCTAAAGCGCCCGGGAGCAAAATAAAAAAGATCGAGGAAAAAATGGCCAGGGTCTTGAAGATAAAGAACAACAAGAACGGTTTTGATATGCCGGCACTTATGAAAGAGCTGGGCAAAAGAAAGATCACCAGTGTGCTGGTAGAGGGCGGCGGCACCACCAACAGCCGGTGCCTGGAAGCGGGCGTGGTGGACAAGGTTGCCTTTTTTGTGGCCCCAAAGATGATCGGCGGGTCCAAGGCCCCCACGCCTTTTGAAGGCGGCGGCATAAGGAAGCTTGGCGAGGCGATCAGGCTCAAAGACATGACAACCCAGAGACTGGGCGAGGATATTTTGATCGAAGGCTATATTCTCCACTAAGATATTCAAAGGAGGAACATCATGCCAATAGTAACAGTGCAATTATGGGCCGGACGCGATAAAGAGGTAAAGAAAAAACTGATCGAGAACATCACCAAAACCACCTGCGACACAGTAGGCTGTCCTTCCGAGGCCGTCATCGTGGTGATCGAAGACATACCGAAAGAGAATTGGGGCCAGACCGGGAAGCAGGCTGACTGACGAAATTTGACTTCCCCCACACTTTGTGAAATAATTCACAAGGTGTCGCAATGAAGAAAAAAATACCCGATAAAACAGTACAAAGGCTGTCGGTATACTACCGCTGTCTTTATTTCCTGTCCCAACAGGGTACGGGAGAGATATCGTCAAAAAGCCTGGCCGACCTTCTGGAAATGAAACCCGACCAGGTAAGGAAAGACCTCTCCTACTTCGGCAAGTTCGGCAAACGCGGCTCCGGCTATTACGTCCCCGACCTGGTCCAGCAAATAGCCAAGATACTGGGCCTGGAGCACGGCCGCAAGGTCGCTGTCGTCGGCATGGGCAACCTGGGCACGGCCCTGGCCGCCTACAAAGGCTTCGAGGTGCTGGGCTTTAACGTGGTAGCCACCTTTGACGTTTCCCCTCAAAAGATAGGCAAAAAGATCCGCGGGGTCATGTGCTATGGCATGAAAGACCTTAATAAGGTTATCAAAGAAAAGAACATCGAAATGGCACTGCTCACCGTCCCCCCCGAGGTCGTGCAGGAGGTCACCTCCGCCATCGTGGCCGCCGGCATTAAGGCAATATTAAACTTTTCTTCCGTCACGCTCAATGTCCCCAAAGGGGTAAAAGCCAGCGACGTAGACCTGGCCAGCGAGCTCAAAAGCCTGTCCTATTTCATGACCACCAGCAACAGGTAGCTTGTGAATTTTTTCACAAAGTTCTTCAGATTTCTCAAATTTTCCCCTTGACATATACCTTTTCCATCTGATAACATATATGCTTGTGGGTAGTTGTTTGTGAAATATTTCACAATCCCACAAGAAAACACAAGGAGGAGATCTGTAAATGTCGGAGCCAAAGACGATCAATATTGGATGCAAGACCCCCGCTAACGTGGCCGATACCCTCGCCAAGACCATCTGTGTTCAAAAGACCAACGCCAGCGCCTGGAAGCTGCTACTGCTTGGAATACTGGCCGGCGTATATATTGGTTTTGGCGCCGCTTTCGCCACACTGGTATCCAGTGATGTGGCCGCGCACCTTGGGGCAGGCATGGGCAAGCTCTTTACCGGAGCGGTATTTAGTGTAGGCCTGATGCTGGTTGTTATTGCAGGGGCTGAATTGTTTACCGGCAACAACCTGATGTTAATGGCCGCACTGGACGGACAGGTACCTTTTACCAAGGTAGTATGGAAATGGACCATCGTCTACTTCGCGAATTTTCTGGGATCCCTCCTTCTGGTGTGGATGTTCTTCAACACAGGGCTCTGGAAATCTTCTGACTTTGCCACCGGCATACAGGCTCTCAAAATCGCCAACGCCAAGGTCAACATACCCATGAGCGAAGCCTTTTTCAGGGGAATACTCTGCAACTGGCTGGTATGCCTGGCCGTCTGGATGGCACTGGCTTCACAGAACATCGTGGGCAGGATATGGGCGATATTCTTTCCTATCATGACATTCGTCGCCCTGGGTTTTGAGCACTGCATAGCCAACATGTATTTCATTCCTCTGGGAATAATGTTAAAAGGCACCGGGGCCGCGGCCGCTTCAGGGCTGGACCTTGCCAATTTGACCTGGGGAGGTTTCTTGAACAATCTGGTCCCCGTTACACTGGGAAATATGGTAGGCGGGGCGATATTCGTTGGTCTGGCCTACTGGCTCGTCTATGTCAGGCCCGAAAACAAGAAGGCTTGAACGGAATAATACTGGCCGGGGGGAAAAACTCCCGCTTTGGAGAAGACAAGGCATTTGCAAAAATGGGGGATTCTACCATGGTGGGATCCCTCATTTCATTACTGGGGCCGTTGTTCGATAAAGTTATCGTGGTAACCAACAGCCCTGAAAAATTCAGGGAATTCCCGGTCAAAACAGTGGCCGATGCCATAAGAGATATTGGGCCCCTGGGCGGCATTTACAGCGGCTTGCTCGCCTCTGACCAGGAAAGAAACCTGGTGGTAGCCTGCGATATGCCCTCCGTAAAAGCGGAGCTGGTACAGTATTTATGCTCCTTCAACGAAGGACAGGCAATTGTGGCAAAGACTAATGGCCTGCCGCAACCTCTGCTGGGGGTGTATAATAGAAATTGCTTGAGTAGCATAAAAGAGCATATATATAGAAAAGACTATAAACTTAGCTCGCTTCTTCAAGATATCGACACACGATATGTCGAGGAAGATGAATTAAAGAAGATAGATCCAGGGCTTGTGTCTTTCAGGAACATCAATACAAAGGAGGAAATGTATGATCAATGAACGCGCCTATGAGATCAGCAAAACCGCGGAGATGATCGAATATATTGCCCTGGCAGTCATTGCCATCGCCCTGCCCCTGGTGCTTAAACACCCACAGCTCCTGGTGGGCTCAGCCGTTAACTTTGCGCTGATACTGGCGGCCATTAATATGCGCGGCTGGCCCAAAATGCTTCCTCTCATTATATTACCCAGCGTTTCCGCCCTGGCCGGCGGATATCTGTTCGGGGTCTTTACCGCCGAACAGGCCTATTTCATTCCTTTTATATGGATAGCAAACACCTTGCTGGTACTGCTCATAAAAAAGCTCTACGTTAGCCAAAAGAAAAACTATCTGGCCGCGATCACCGCGGCAGGCATTATGAAGGCCGGCTTTCTTTTTGCCGCCGCGCTTGCTCTGTCCGCCCTTGTCGAGATACCTGTTGTCTTTTTGACCGCCATGGGCGGTCTTCAGCTCATCACGGTTTTAATTGGCGGTCTGGCCGCCTGGCCGGTGAGCGCTCTCATCGAACGGAATTTTATTAATAACTGAACTAAAGGGGGAACGTCATGTCAAAGAATAAGTGTGCCTGCCAACATGCGCTGACAAAGGACGAAAAGGCCAGCCTGAACGACCTGGAAGTCTTTTTGGACGACTACGAGAAAAAACCCGGATCGCTCATTCCTGTACTGCAGATCGCTCAGAAAATGATAGGCCATCTCC
>JAHJBW010000030.1 GCA_018813405.1 Candidatus Margulisiibacteriota bacterium
ATCGGGATTGCCCATGCCCAGGTCAATAAGATCAACACCCTTTTTTCTTTCCTCGGCCTTAAGCGCGTCGAGCTGGGCAAAAACATAAGTGGGTAGCTTTAGCAGTCTTTCAGCTCTTTTGAACTTCATATAATTTCTCCGCTTGATAAGAACTTCTGACAAAAGGACCGGACGCTACATATAAAAAACCCATCTCTTTCGCGGTCTTCGCGTACCTTTCAAAAAGAGATGGATGCACATATTCAACCAGAGAAGCATGTGACCTGCTCGGAGGAAGATATTGTCCAATGGTGACCGCGTCACATCCGCTCTCTTTCAGCTCTCCTAATGCCCCGATCACCTCTTCCTCTCTCTCCCCCAATCCTACCATAATACCCGACTTGGTGTAAACGATATTATCCTCTCCTTTAACGAATTTGAGCAGATCAAGCGAACGCCGGTATTGTGCCCGGGGTCTTATCGCGGGATACAGCCGGGGCACTGTTTCCAGGTTGTGGTTAATGACAAAGGGACCGGCGTCGATCACTGTTCTTATAGAACGCTCATCGCCCCCCAGATCAGGGATCAACACTTCGACTCGGACCCCAGCCCGGTTGAGCGCCTTTATAACCCTGGCAAAATGGCCCGCTCCGCCGTCGGGCAGGTCGTCCCTGGTTACAGAGGTCACTACTACATATTTTAAGGCCAGGCGCCTGGCCGCTTCCACTATCTTTTCGGGTTCTTCGGCATCTACCTTCCCCGGCGTGCCGTTGGTAACGCCGCAAAAAGCGCAGTTTCGCGTACATATATCGCCCAGTATCATGAATGTAAGCGTGCCGCGGGAATAACATTCGCCCACATTGGGGCATTTGGCGGACTCGCACACGGTGTGTATGTTGGGAATAAGCGCTCTCAAGCGGCGGATATTGGCCTGTTTTGGGGTCGTCTTTATAAGCCAGGGAGGAAGCCTTTTCACATGAACTTGACCCCGCCGCCATTGGTGGCCTTGCCTTCTTTGACCTTGAGCACCTTTTCAAAATTTTCCGGATCGGGCGAGCATCCAAGGGCGGTATCGTAGTCGATAAAACCCCTTTCGTAATGTTCTTTCAGGGAAACATTCATGCTCTGCATGCCCAATTTGCTGGATATTTCCATAATGGAGTAGATTTCTTGTGTCTGGCCTTTTCTTATTAAGTTCCTGACCGCGGGGTTCACGACCAGTATCTCAATAGCCACCACTACGCCCGGCTTATCCTTGCGCGGCAAGAGCCGTTGAGCTATAACGCCTTTTAATGTGAGCGAAAGCTGCAGCCGTATCTGCGCCTGCTGATACGGAGGAAAAACGTCAACAATACGGTCTACCGCCTGCGGCGCGTCAGGAGTATGCAGTGTTGAGATGACTATATGGCCCGTTTCCGCCGCGGTCAGCGCGGTCTGTATGGTATCAAGGTCCCGCATTTCACCCACCTGAATAACATCGGGATCTTGCCTCAAGACCCGTTTCAGCGCCCTGGCGAACGAAAAGGTGTCGCTGCCCACTTCTCTCTGTTCTATGACCGATTTGTCGTTGGAATAAATATATTCAATGGGGTCTTCGATGGTGATTATATGAAGGGCTTCTTCCTTGTTTATCTTGTCGATCATGGCCGCTTGAGTGGTGCTCTTGCCGCTGCCGGTTGGGCCGGTAACCAGGATCAGGCCGTCGTTCTCATTGCAAAAATCACCCACCCTTTTTGGAAGGCTCAGTTCGCCCAGGGTCGGGACCTTTCTGGGGATGCGGCGAATGGTTGCCGCCACCCTTTGCCTTTCGTAGTGGACGTTTATCCTGAACCTGGATTCACCAAGCTCGTATGCCAGGTCAAGTTCTCTTTCTTTTTCAAAACTTTTCTTTTGCTCTTCGGTCAAAAAAGAATATACCAGCTTTTCGACTGTTTCTGGAGTTAAAACTTCCATTCCGGTCTTCATCAAGCGGGAGTTGACCCGAAGCGTTGGGTTGGTGCCTGCTACCAGGATAAGGTCTGAAGCATTCTGCTCTGTTGTCAGCTGTAAAAGATCGTTTATCTGCATATATTTGACCTGCCTCTCAGGTTAATATATAATTTCCATCTATGCTTGTCAATATATTCGTTTTTGTCCTGGGCGCGGTCATTGGCAGTTTTCTTAATGTTTGCATTTGCCGACTGCCCAGGGACAAGTCTATCCTGTTCCCGCCTTCCCACTGTCCAAACTGCAATGCCAGGATAAGGAATTCCGATCTTGTGCCCATCGTCAGCTATCTGTTGTTAAGGGGCAAATGCCGCGGTTGCGGGAAAAAGATATCCATTCAGTACCCGCTGGTAGAATTGATCGCGGCGCTTACTTTTCTTTTTATCAAACTAAAATTCTCCTACCAGCTGATACCCATAGAGGCCCTGGATTATGGGTTTTTCTTCCTGGCGCTGTTTTGCGCGCTTTTGATAATCATTTTCTTCGTCGACCTTGAGCACCAGGTCATCCCTGACTCCCTTATCTACATTGGCGTCCCGGCAGGACTTATCTTTGCCCTGATATCGGGCAACATAATTGGCGCTATAGTGGGCGGTCTTCTGGGATTGGCGCTTTTTTGGGCCATAGCCTGGTTTGGAAGGCTGGCGTTCAAGAAAGAAGCCCTGGGCCAGGGCGACATAAGGCTGGCAGTTATGATGGGGGTCTTTCTGGGGTGGGAAAAATTCCTTCTGGCAGCTTTTCTGTCATATATTATCGGCGCGGTCGCGGGCATAGCACTGCTTGCTTTCAAGAACAAAAAGCTGGGGGAATATATCCCCTTTGGTCCGGCCATGGTCTGCGGAGCTTACCTCGCGCTTTTCTACGGCAGCGAGATGATCGCGTTCTATCTTGCGC
>JAHJBW010000245.1 GCA_018813405.1 Candidatus Margulisiibacteriota bacterium
ATTTCACAAGAAGTAAAAGATAAATATGCCGATATTCCCTGGAAAAATATTGCCGGAATGAGAGATGTTCTTATACATGAATATTTTGGCGTTAATCTGGAACGAACCTGGAAGACACTAAAAGAAGACCTGCCTGTTTTTAAAGAAAAGCTAAAAAAGATAAAGAATGATCTTTCTTAGTAAATCTTTTCCAGATGTCTAACCCCCACAACTCGTCAACGTCCAAAGAGGCCTGCGGTTGATGACACGCCATGTTCCCCACATGCGTGGGGATGAACCGCCTCAAAACTCAAACACCACCACCTGTTCTTTCCCCATCTCCGAAGATGTCAACACCCTGCCATACGGATCTATTACCGCCGATATGCCGGTGTTGGCGCACTGGATAAAGTATTTCCGGTTCTCGACCGCGCGGAATATCCCATTGTCAATATGCTCGAAAGGCGCTGAAGAGTCAAAAAACCAGGCGTCGTTGGTTATGGTCAGCAGTATGTCCGCTCCCTGCCTTGCCCGCTCCTTCATCAAAAAGGGCAGGGTAGACTCAAAACAGATCGCCGGCCCAATGTTTACACCCTCAATAGATGGCAGTTCCCTCGCCCGCTCTCCCTGACTGAACTCCGAAGCAAAAAAGCCGGTGCCCTGTAACAGAGGATACAAAAGGGGTCTAAAGGGCAAATATTCACCAAATGGCACCAACTGCTGTTTGTCATATCGTGCCGTTACCTCTGCCGATGGCGAAAAGAAGACCATGGAATTGTATATCCGGTCCCTTGATTCGTGATACGGCGTGCCCACAATAAAATAACTGCCGCTGTCCCGGACAAGATCGCGCATCCTTTTGAGCAAAAGCTGGTTCTGGACAAGGTATGAAAAAACACAGCTTTCCGGCCAGATCACTATGTCGGGCCTGACGGGCAGGACGCCCCTGGTGAGCTTCTCATGGGTCCTGAAAGTGGAATAGACCTTGTTGGTGTCAAGTTTGGCCCTTTGCTCGATGTTGGGCTGGACGATGGCGATAGTCTTGCCCGCCAGAGGAGATAACGGCCTTTGCTGAAGCTGGGCCTGGCCGTATAAAAATACCAGCAATACAACTGCTCCCGTCAGGACCATTTTGCCTGACGCAAAAAGCAGTTTTTTCGTGTGCCAGGAAACAATGAACTCTGTTATGGCCATGCCGACAAAGGCAAGCACCAAAGAAACCCCGTAGACAGTGCTGAAAGAAGCTATCTGTATTACAAGCAGTTGATGGCTCTGGGTGTATCCAATTACTCCTGCCGAAACCCCGAACGGCCCAACACCCCTCAGCCATTCAAAACAGGTCCACAGCAGGGGAACGCTTAACAGGGCGAACGGCTTTTCGATAATGACTTTCGCGAAAAGACAAAATACCAGAATGAACACAGCTTCGTACAGCGCCAGACAGAAATATCCAAAATATCCCCAAAAGCCAACAAAGTTGGCCAGATATGATACCCAGAAAAGGTTGGTCAGGAAAAATACCAGGCCCCACAGCAGGCCAAAGATCGCGGCCTGTCTCTTTGAAAAGGCAAAATATATTGCCAGAAATAATGGGGCCAGGGAAAACCAGGCAAGATAGTGCAGGTTGAACTTTGGAAAGGCCAGGGCAGAAAGCAGGGCCGACGCGATCACCAGCACTATGTTTACCGCCAGGCTTCCCTGTTTGCCGCCGTTTAATTTTCT
This sequence comes from Candidatus Margulisiibacteriota bacterium, assembly GCA_018813405.1. Lineage (GTDB taxonomy): Bacteria > Margulisbacteria > WOR-1 > XYC2-FULL-46-14 > JAHJBW01 > JAHJBW01. The sequence continues at coordinate 1,702 of JAHJBW010000245.1, forward strand.
GTGATCAAGTATCTCTATCATTGCACCTCTACCGCCCAGTTAATGATGTCCTGACTACCGCTCAGTACTGTGTTCTCCGCCACGCTTCCCGATGCCAGTGACCCCGACACCTTGCTTATGGTCCGCACCGGCGGGGCTATATGGTCTTTCAAAAACTTTTCCGCGCCGTTGGGATAGTTGGCGCATATAATATCAAAGTATATCGTGTCCGGTATAGTACTGCCAAATATCTGCGACAATCTGAAGTTAAAAGAAATAGTGTCGGTCAATTCCGGCAGGGTGGAAAGGACCTCCCTGGTCGTGGAATCGCCAATAAAGAAAGGGCCTTTGTTGATATAATAGCCGGTCTCATCAACCACTATGTACCCGCTCCAGGTGGAATAGTAGTCTGTATAGTAGTCCGCGATACTGCCGGTCTGCGGAAGGTCGCCCGGCTCCAGGAATTCGTCCATGGAATCGGGCGGGGGCAGGGCTATCGAAAAGCTTTCACTGGTGCTTAATACCATAAAATAGCGGTTGTTCGTCACGTCTATCTTTTCCCTGAACTTTACCGAAACGCCCATCTGCGTGCCAAAATCCAATACTTGCGTTACAGTTCGCGCGCAGCCAAAAGCCATGCTTAAGAGAAAAACAAGAAAAAATATTATAACTACATTAGTTTTAACTTTTAACATTTGAGTTTTAAGTTTAGTAGCGTTTCGGCGAATCACCTTTTATCTCCTTGTCGAGCGCTTTGTCAAACCCTTCATAATAAAAGCCCCTGCCGGTAGCATATCCAATGGGTTCGTTGGGCAATGCCTTTAGCGTGAATATCAAACTAAACTCTTTCCTGTAATCAGAATAAGTGTATTTGACCTCCCAGCAATGCAGGTCCTTCACTACCATTATATCCCGCAACTGGTGCCGTTGTGTAGCGCTGTTGTAGGAATGCGAGAATTTAAGGTGCCAGTGGTTCTGCCAGTTTTCCTCACTGCCCACCTCCAGGTCAAGAAGGCTTGACGCGCTTCTTAAATTCCCCGTGTTAAGATCGCTTAACACCGAAAGCGTGGTCAAAAGCCAGGGGAAAGGATTGAAGTTGGCGGACGACGACAGATCAAGATATCTGCTGTTTTCAATGTCATAGCCGGACTTAAAATTAAGGTTTAAGACCTGGCCTGGTTTGATGATCAGACTGCTGATGAGGTTGAAATGCTGTTCGGTCTCCCAGTTGTACCCGCCTTCGGTCTGCCAGTTTATCTTGTCGCCGTAATAAAGCGTTAACTGGTCCTTGTAGTTGTTGTAACGTGTGCCAACCCTGTCAAAATAAAAAGGCGAGTTGCCTTCGGCTATACCCCTTTTGTAGGTAAGCTTGTTCTTTAAAAACGATGCCAGGTCTGTTTCAAGGGCCGCGTCTTCCGTAAAAACATATAGCGCGTCTCCCGGCTGGTAAAGGTTTTGCGTCATGCCGGCCCCCAGCGCCAGTGTCGTTCCCAATGCCAGCGGCAGGCTTTTGCTGGCGGAAAGCGAGGTCTGATACCTTGAGGTGGCGTAATCGCGGTTGTATCCCCAGCCGGGGACATATTTAACTTCACGGTACCAGCCGTAACTTGTGCTGGCATCAAGGTTAAAAAGCCTGAGGTCCAGCGTCTTGAAAGACAGGGTTATCTCCGGCTGGGTTTCCATGAATTGGTCGTTATCGTCGCCGGTATACAATCCCTGGTCCAGGTCCAGGTGCCAGTTCTGGTAGTATCTCAAAGTGAAATTATCATAGCGGTCAACTATCTCTATTTCAGGCTCCAGCCGCTCGTCGCCGTATTCGCCGGCGCGCGCGATATTATCAAAATAGCTTATATTTGTTTTAAAGCTGGTGCTGTCCCTGAAGAGCGGCCGGGAATGGTTGAACCTCTGCGCTATTCTGATGGAATGAACGGCGTCCTTTCCCTGATCGATATTGGCCGAATATGACGTGTTGGACTTGTCCTTTGTGTACTGCAGGCTGTATGCCAGTTTTTCCGTATTGCCGGTCCGGCTTTCATACAGGCTTAGATTGCTCGCGAGCATTCTGTCGCTTGAATGGTTGAAATTCGCTTTTATCTCGCTCTGGTCCATGCGGCCGGACGGTATCAGGTAAATGTTCGAGGCGTTGTAGCTTAAGTCCAATGTTGACTGGTCGGTAACCTGATATTTTTTATTAAGCTTGATGACCGAGTCAAGTAGTTTGGTGTCTTTTTCCTCGATCTGGTAAAAATAGGCCGAGCTGTCCTTTTGTTCAAAGGAAACCCCGTAGCCAAAGCCCTTCTTTTCCATGTAATCGAAATAGAGCAGGCCCAGGGGCCAGTCCCAGGCGGTCTTTAAGAACCAGCCTTCCACCTGGTTTTGACCGATGACCCAGTTCTTCTTGTTCCTTTTTTTAAGGTCATAGACCAGATACGGGCTTCCGCCCATCCAGACCTTTCCGATCCATTGTTCATAGAACGAGACCCAGTAGCCGACTATTTTGTCGTCGGGATAATATTCGATCTTTCTGGCCGTGGTTATATAATGCGGCCTGCCGTGCTCGGCATAGTCGCAGGTGGTCAGTATCCCTTCTTTGCCCAGCATGCGGGTCTTCTGGTCCTCAATATCCTGTGCTTGAAGATAGACTGTGCCGCTAATATTGGAAGGCGAGGTTTTGGTCCTGAAGTCCCTGAAAGAAGCGGTCTCGCTGCTTACGTTGTAGGTTATAAAACTGCTGGTGGCGTGATAGTCCAGCGGTCCGCCGTACATGGTAATATTGCCCTCGGCGGTCACCACGTTGTTGGTGGTGTTCATCGTCAGCGAATCCGAGTGGATATGCAGTCCTTCGATCTCGACTTCGACGGATCCCGACGCGATCACTATACCGGTTTCCTGTATGTATTTAAGTTTTTCAGCCTTGATATTTACCCCCACACCATTATTATTTTCTTTGTCTTTATTAATGGTGTGGGGGTGTACAGGGATCTCTTCCGCGGCCAGGGTGCAGGCGGCAAAAAGGAGCGCAGGTATCATGAAAAGCATTTTTTTCACAAGCTAATTATATCATCAACGTTGTCTTAGTTTGATTATTATGTAAAGTTATGTTTTCTTTTAAGTTTTTTTATTTCTTCTTTTCTTACTTTTTTGGCTTGACCCAAAAAAGTAACAAAAAAAGTCAAGGCGGTTTCAGACAGCCTCC
>JAHJBW010000246.1 GCA_018813405.1 Candidatus Margulisiibacteriota bacterium
GACCATTCTCAATGAATTCGAGAAGATGATCGCAACAGCTAAATCTTCTCACAAAAAAACAACAAAAAAAAAGAGGAGGAAAAAATCATGAAAAACGGTTTTCTTTTATTATTTTTTTCTATCTCCCTATGCCTGAGCCCATGCTTAAGCCCTGCGCCAGCACTGGCGCAACCCAACGAGTTTAATCTCGGCAAAATGGATCAGCTCAAGGGCTTTAATATCATAGCTGACACGGTCGAAGAGGTCGGCCCGGCCGTAGTCAACATAGATATTGTCAAGCTCCAAAAATCCCGCGTTTTTAATCCCTTTGCCGGCAACGACCCTTTTGGATTTTTTGAGGTGGATCCGGGTTTTAGGAATTTCTTCGAGGACAAGACCATCCCCATGAAGGGCGCGGGCTCTGGATTTATCATCAACAAAGAGGGTTTCATCCTAACCAACGAGCATGTGGTAAAAGATGCTGACAGGATCAAAGTGACATTAAAAGATGGCCGCAGTTTTGACGGAAAAATAATCGGCAAAGATAAAAAGCTGGACCTGGCAGTGGTAAAGATCGATGCTCACGACCTTCCGGTTGCCCGGCTGGGCGATTCCAACAATATCCGTCCCGGGGAATGGGTCATTGCCATTGGCAATCCCTACGGGTTTGCCAACACGGTCACCGCCGGCATTGTTTCCGCCCTGGGCAGAAGCATTCAGGACCTTGGCAAAAGGGACCTTATCCAGACCGATGCCGCCATCAACCCCGGCAATTCCGGCGGACCGCTCATCAATCTTGCCGGCGAGGTCATAGGAGTGAATGTTGCGATCGTCGCGCAGGCGCAGGGGCTGGGCTTTGCCATACCGATCAATGAAGCCAGGGACGTGCTTGGCCAATTGGTAGAAAAAGGAAAAGTAGTGCGTGCCTGGCTGGGCGTATATATGAGGGATATTGACGAAAGGATAGCCAACTATCTTGACCTGCCCGTAGCGCGGGGTGTTATCATTACCGAAATAGTAAAGGGCAGTCCCGCCGACAAGATGGGCCTTGTAAGGTATGACATAGTAAAAGAAGTCAACGGCCAAAAGGTGGAAAAGGCCAACGATATGCAAGCTGTCGTGCAAAAAATGGCCCCTGGCGACAGGATCAGTATAACCGTGTTCAGGAAAGAAAAGAACATTGTATTGAAAGGCAGGCTTGAAGAAGCGCCCACGGAATAATTAATAATTAGCAACAAGGAAAGGATTATATTATGAATTTAGAATTGGGAAGAAAAAGATTAACCAGAAGAGTTTATGGGTTTGACGAGATATCCCTCTCCCCGTCGATCATAACGGTCAATCCCGACGATACCGACGTTTCCACAGAGATCGCGGGCAAAAAGTTCGACATCCCCATCATTGCTTCTGCCATGGACGGCGTGGTTGACCCTAAAATGGCTTGCCTTATGAGCCAGTACGGCGGATTGGGCGTCTTGAACCTGCAGGGCGTGCAAACCCGGTATAAAGACGCGAACAAAATACTTGACCAGATCGCATCTGTACCCAAAGAAGAGTATGTGGGACTGATGCAAAAGCTTTATCTTGAACCGATCAAGGCCGACCTGGTAAGGTCTCGCATCAAAGAGATAAAAGATGGCGGAGGGATTGCGGCCGTATCGTCGATCCCGCAGGAAGCCATAGAGCTTGGTCCCATTGCCAGGGACGCTGGCGCGGATATATTCGTACTGCAATCGACCGTAATTTCCACCAAGCACAAATCTTCCACCTCCAAGCCGCTTGACCTTAAAGAGTTCTGCCAGGAGATGAAAATACCGGTACTGGTCGGAAACTGTGTAACTTATGAAGTCGCTTTAACGCTAATGGGAACAGGTGTCGCGGGCGTTCTGGTTGGAATTGGACCCGGTGCAGCCTGCACCTCGCGTGGAGTTTTGGGGGTCGGCGTGCCGATGGCAACCGCAATTGCTGATTGCGCGGCCGCGCGCGACGCTTACTTCAAAGAAAACGGCAAGTATGTGCCGATAATCGGCGACGGCGGCATGGTTACCGGGGGCGATATTTGCAAAGCTATCGCCTGCGGTGCTGACGCTGTTATGATCGGCTCCCCTATTGCCAGAGCATCTGAAGCGCCGGGACGGGGATTTCACTGGGGCATGGCAACTCCTTCCCCTACTCTGCCCAGAGGATCACGCATCAAGGTTGGAACTAACGGGACTCTAAAGGAAATACTTCTTGGACCTGCGAAGTTTGACGATGGTTCAATGAACCTGGTCGGCGCATTGAAGACTTCAATGGGAACTTTGGGCGCTGAAAATATAAGAGAAATGCAGCAGGTCAATGTTGTAATTGCTCCTTCTATTCTCACAGAAGGCAAAGTTTACCAGAAGGCCCAGTCTCTTGGAATGTATAAATAGTTTGTGATATACTAATGTATGTATCAAAAGCACGACCTCATCATCGTCCTTGATTTTGGAGCCCAATACAGCCTGCTTATCGCCAGACGCGTGAGGGAATGCAATGTTTACTGCGAAGTTTTACCCTACGACACTCCTCTCGACGAACTAAAAGCCAGAAATCCCAAAGGGATAATCCTTTCCGGCGGTCCGGCATCTGTCTATGAAAAAGGCGCCCCGCAGGCACCGGCCGGCATCTGGGAATCAGGCATACCCCTCCTGGGCATATGCTACGGCATGCAGCTTTTGGCCAGGGACATGGGCGGCGAGGTCAAGGGCGGCAAAAAGCGCGAATATGGCAAAGCCGAGCTGGAAATAGACGACGAATCCAGCATCTTTGCCGGACTTGACGGCAAAATGCAGTGCTGGATGAGCCACGGCGACACGGTCATGACCCTGCCGCGCGGTTTTTCCCAACTGGCGCATACCGCTACCACAAAGAACGCTTCCATTGGCAATCCCGCCAAAAAGATCTTCGGTGTGCAGTTCCACCCTGAAGTGGTGCATACCCCCAAAGGGCTGGAGATCATCAAGAATTTTGTTTACATAATTTGCGAATGCAAGCCGACCTGGACCACCGCTAACTTTGTTGAAGAATCCGTGAATGAGATCAAGGCAAAGATAGGAAAAGAAAAGATACTCTGCGCGCTATCAGGCGGAGTTGATTCAACAACTGTTTCCGCGCTTGTAAGCAAAGCTGTTGGAGACCAGTTGACCTGCATGTTCATCGATCAGGGCTTCATGCGCAAAAATGAAGCCAGGAAGATCAATGAGCTTTTCACAAATAGGTTTAAGATCAATTTTGTGCACATCGACGCCTCAAAGCGTTTTTTTGAGAAACTCAAGGGTGTTACCGACCCTGAACAGAAAAGGAAACTTATCGGAACTGAATTCATCAGGACCTTCGAGGAAGAGGCAAAAAAACTCGGCCATATGCCTTTCCTTGCCCAGGGGACCCTTTATCCGGACGTGATCGAGTCAGCTGTCCCGGGAACAACAGAAGGAAAGGCCGCAAAGAAGATCAAGACACACCATAACGTCGGCGGACTGCCGGAAGACATGGAATTCAAGATAGTTGAACCTTTAAGGAAATTATTTAAAGATGAAGTGCGCGCCCTCGGCAAGGAAATTGGCGTCCCTGAAGAAATAGTCAGCAGACAGCCTTTCCCCGGTCCGGGCCTTGCCATCAGGATCATCGGCGAAGTCACCCCCGAACGGGTAAAGATACTGCAGGAAGTCGATGATATCGTGGTTGGCGAGATCAAGAACGCCGGCCTCTACAAAGAGATATGGCAATCATTTGCCGTATTACTGCCGATAAGGACAGTGGGGGTAATGGGCGATAAGAGGACTTATTTAAACACTGTCGCCATTCGCGCGGTGACTTCAAAGGATGCCATGACAGCCGATTGGGCAAGATTGCCTTACGACCTGTTGGAAACCATGTCCAACCGGATCGTGAATGAGATACCGGAAGTCAACCGGGTCGTCTACGATATCTCCTCTAAACCGCCTTCAACTATCGAGTGGGAATAGATTTCTTAGCCCTAATATGCTCCGCTGATGTCCTGGTAAAAGTATGA
>JAHJBW010000247.1 GCA_018813405.1 Candidatus Margulisiibacteriota bacterium
ACTTCTTTGCTCTCGACATTGCCAATAAAATTGATGGGCGCCTGTTTTAAAAGTTCCCACGCGGCGCGGGTAAGCTCGTTGCCCTTTTCTTTTTCTTCACCAATATTGAGCAGGCCCACCTTGGGGTTTCTGACATGCATAAGGTGTTCCGCGTAAACACTGCCCATTTCTCCAAACTGCCGCAGGTGTTTGGGTTTATTGTCCACATTGGCCCCCATATCCAGCAGCAACACCTTCCCTGTGATAGCAGGGAACAATGTCGCGATGGCCGGCCTTTCTATCCCGGGTATCCTTCCCAGCTTAAAAAGCGACGCCGCCATTAAGGCTCCAGTGTTGCCTGCCGATACCACGGCATCTACTTTTTTGTCTTTTTCAAGCTGAAGGGCCACATTGACCGAGGCCTTCTTTTTTTCCCGGACAGCAGACACGGGGGGTTCATCCATGCCAATGACTTCATCTGAAGATTCTATACTGATGCGGGCACATGCTTTGTGCCTGGAAAGAAGGTTTTTGAGCTTGCCAGAGTCGCCAACAAGTACGATCTCTGCTTCCGGTAAAAGCTCCGCGGCCATGACAGCCCCTTTGACGATCTCCAGGGGCGCGTGGTCACCACCCATTGCATCGACTGCAATTCTGACCACCTGTCTTTATTGCTCCTTTTTCTTGGCTTTTTTCTCTTTGATCTTCAGTACCTGGCGGCCCTTGTAGGTTCCGCAGGCCTTACAGGCCTGGTGCGACATGAGCGGGGCCCCGCATTGAGGGCAGGAAGCAATATTTTTGGCTGTAAGCTTGTAGTTTGACCCTCTCCTTTTTCCCTTGCGGTGGGGAGAGTGTCTTTTTTTTGGTTGCGGCATCTATTTTTCCTCCTTAGTTTCTTTAGGGCATAATAGCTTGATCGGTATTTCCGTTATTATATTCTGCCTTATAACTTCCAATAAATCAATAGTATTATCTTTATCTATCTCAAAAAGCAGATCATCTTCTTCTATCTCGGCATCTTTTTCCTCGGGATAGATCATCTTGCCCAGGCTGAACTCTTCTTCCACATCAAATTCAAGCGGACAGCTAAACTCTTCCAGACATCGGCCGCAGACCGCTTTTATTTTGGTAGAAACGCGACCTTTTAGAAGCAATGTCTGTCCTGTGTTCATTACTGACCCTTTAATTTTCAAGGGAGCGGAAAGGTCCAGATCATCTTCAGGAAAAGAAGCGCTTTGCTCCAGGTCAAACTCAATATTTTCCCCGATCTCGTTCAAAATGGGGGTAATATCAATTTTCAGGGGTGCCATTATTGAATTATATCACAGCCTACGGCCTTATTCGATACCCCGCAGACGATTCCCCTGATAACATCCATGACCTGCTTATCCGTCAATCCTCTTTCCAGTGCCATCCTTCCGATCCTCAGCGCCTCAGAATTCTTTCCCAACCTGAAGCACAGTACCGCCTTTTCCAACAGAAGAGAATCACGCATTCTTATCGCATCGGCAGCGTGAATACCAAGCATCACATCGATCATCTCCGCCGCCTCCGTCAATCGCCCCATCTCTTCGAGCAGATCATATCTGTAATAGCTGGCCCAGAACAGTATGCGGGGATTGTCGGGAGCAATATCGATCACTGTTTCAAAATTAGTAAGGGCCAGATTGGGCAGGTCCATTTTCATATAGCATATACCGCGCTGCAACAGGGCCAGAGGAATGGAACCATTGAATTCTCTGTCCTCGGAAGTTGCTACCCTGGAAAAATAATTCTCTGCCATGCTGAATTTCCCCATTTTTAAAAGGCACTCGCCTTTCAGCATCAATGCCGGGGACAATACTTTGTGTCCGGACATCTCTATCCATGCGTCAACATATCTTTCTTTGATCTCAGGTGGCACCGCATCGTTCCCCGCAAGAGGTTTATATGCCGTAATTGACAGCGGATCTATAAGAAGGGCTACGTTGATGCAATATAAGGTGTCTTCCAGCGAGGATCCGCGCCAGATGAATTCGATCATATATCTGCAATATATCTCGCTCAAGGAAGAGGTTAACAGTTCTCTCGGATCAAGCCTGTCCCTAAACTCCCTATTGCAAGGAATGCCTTCCTGCGCAAGCATGTCCGCGGTTATTTTTTGTTCCCCCCCGGCGACATCGGCCATGGCATTAAAAAGCATCTCTCTTGGTATCGGTTGTCCTTTTTCGGTATGAACCTCAAGCTCCAGGACCCTGGCCATGGCGCTTATGGCGCGTTTGCCCATTATAAAAAAGTCTCTGGCTAGCTGGAACAAAAGTTCATGCTGAAAATCTTCTCGCACTGGCGCAATTGGATAGAATTGCAGGAATTTTTGCTTAACATACTGAGCTATTTTGGAGGACTGGACCTTTCCGGCGTGATCATTGACTCCTGCGCCACGAATACTGTGACAGCCTATTTTAAGAGGTTTACCGTTCATACAAATATTTTATCGGCGGCATCTTTAGAAAATTTCACTTTTTGAGGCGTTATTTGCCAAAAACATCGCGCAGTTCTATTTTTGCATTTTCAAGGACCTTTTTGCGTCCGGCGGGGGTCTTAAAGTGTGAATACCCCGCCTTCCATATCCAGGGCATTGCTCTTTTTGGTGACATTGCCGGACCAGTATTTTTTAGGCATGGGGCAATTGTAGCAAATAACCAAAATGTTTGCCGGGCAAACATTGCAATAATCCAAATGTTTGGGCCCCAAACATTTGATGAAAGCCTCTTCGTGTATAATGAATATTATGTAAAGCTCCCCAGGACCCGGCTTTTTTTCTTTCTTTACTTTTTGGTCGGGATCAGACCACCCGACCACCAACCCATCTAAGGTAACGCAAATCGCCGTTAACATCTTATCAATCCACACCCCCTTTTATCCCCCTCTCCTTTCCCAAAGGAGAGGGGGAAAGGAAATATCCTTTAAAAGCTTTTTGTCTCCAGGGCGGTTTCACACAGGGGGAGGGAGAAGGGCATTTGCGACCGTCTCAGGGAGCAAGGGGAACGGGTGCCTGCGGGGAAAAGGCGAAGCGACCGAGCGTCCAGCGAGGGAGCGTTGGGAGGCTGTCTGAAACCGCCTTGACTTTTTTTGTTACTTTTTTGGGTCAAGCCAAAAAAGTAAGAAAAGAAGAAATAAAAAAACTTAAAAGAAAACATAACTTTACATAATAATCATTATCTATGATAGATAAGCTAAAACTGCCAGGGAACTGTTTCTCATGTTATAATAACTGTATGACCAAAAAGACGCAAAAACCGCTCATGATAACCGTTATCGGCGAAGGCGAAGCCAGCCCAGAAATATTCAAGTTGGCCGAGCAGGTTGGAGAAGAACTTGCCAGAGCCGGGGTGGTGGTCATTTGCGGCGGGCTTACCGGAGTGATGGAAGGCGTCTGCAAAGGCGCCAAAAAAGAAGGCGGCACCACCATTGCCGTGCTTCCCGGCAGTCGCAGGGAAGAGGCTAACCAATACGTTGATTATCCTATCGTTACCGGCATTGGCTACGCCCGCAACAAACTGGTCGTCAAATCCGGACAGGCGGTCATAGCTGTTGGCGGCAGTTACGGCACGCTTTCCGAAATAGCCTTTGCCCTGGGCTACGGCATTCCAATAGTTGGCCTGCAGACCTGGGAGCTAATCCACCGCAGCGGACGCAAGGACCAAAAGATCAACTATGTTACCACCGCCAAAGAAGCGGTTGATTTGGCCGTCAAATTGGCGCACGAGGCCGGACCTACCAAAAACAAGAGAGAGTTCAGTACCTAACTGCCGAGATTTGCTACACTACTACGCCCTTCGTCCCCCTACGCTAAAGCTTCGGAGGACTCGTGGCTTCGTAGTGCAAGCACAAAATATGGGCTTTCCATAGGTAAATATCAGGGTTCATCCTCCGAAGTCCCGAGCTTATCGAGGGACGCAGGAGGATGGCATGGAAATTGCTAGTGATTGGTTATGGTAAGGGTTAGGCAACCAGTTTGGGCAAGAGGTTGTGGTAATGGTTAAGAGGCCGGTTTGGTAGTTGGGTAATGGTCAAGGCCAACACTTAACTCAACTGATCTTTCTCATGACAACATGACCCT
>JAHJBW010000248.1 GCA_018813405.1 Candidatus Margulisiibacteriota bacterium
CGTTATGACCTCTTTAGAACGCAGTGGGATCAAAAGAATGGCGCCGGCAGAAATAAAATAGAGCACGGCCGCGGTGATAAAGGTCTTTTGCTCCCCCAAAAGGTTGAGTATGGGCGCGCCCAGGCCAAACCCCACCACCGATGAGGCCATCCAGGTAATCATAAAAAGAGAGTTGGCTATAATAAGGTTCCTTCTCTCAACAAGTTCGGGAATGGAAGAAGTTTCCGCGGGCGCGAAGAACTGCGTGGCGGAATAGATGAGCAGGCTGATAAGAAAAATATAGGCCAAAGAAGTAGATACCAGAGGAATTATCAAAAGGATAAGCAGTCCCCTTATGCCGCCCGAGATGACCATGATCCATTTGCGGTCGAGCTTGTCCACAAAAACTCCCGCCCAGGGCGAAATGAGCACCGAAGGAATTCCAAAAGCAAGCAATGGCAGGGAAACACCGATATTGGAATGTGTCAGCTGGTAGATGGCCACCATCAGGACATACACATAGACCCTGTCCGCCATTTGCGAGGTAAGCTGGCCTGTCCACAGGAACATGAACCCCATGTTGGAAAAAACCGAACGGAAACTCGTTTTTTTGTGTTCTATACGCGCCATGCGGCAACATCCCTGTTAACATGATCACTGATCATCATTTTTGGGTCGGCATTGGGCTTGTATATGCCCTCGACCTTTAAAAAATTAAGTTCGAAAAACCTTTCCACCCTGTCTCTTCCTTCTTTCTTTTTTAGCTTATCAAGCGACATGAGCAAAAGCTTGAACAGCTCGGGGTTTTTTTGCCCGAATTCGGTAGCAGCCCCCACTATGCCGACCAGATAAAGCCCCATATTTAACGTAGCGGGGTCGTCCCTTACCTGCTGGAATGACTCGATGGTCTCGATCTGGCTTAAGATGTCCATATTTCTTCCCGCGGCAGCCAGCACCTCACAATAGTTCATGGGTTCAAGCCGGCCGCCAAACCGCGACCCGGGCCGCCGCGAGCCCTTCGCTATCAGCTTCATTTTACCATGTTCGCGGGTGAACAGATGGACCAGTTTACCGGTTTCTTCAAAGGGTTTACTGCCCAGGACTATTCCTTTGGCTTTATAGAGCGGCATGGATTATATTTTACCACACAGGGGATAGGAGGTGTCGAAATTCGCTACACTTCTACTCCCCCTCGATTCGTCCGCCTGAGGCGGACTCTCTCGGGATTCGCTCAGTGTAAACACATTTTTGCCTGCACCGAGCGAATCCCGAGCGAAGTCGAGGGAGAGTCGAGGTGGCATGGAAATTGCTAGATATCTAATGGGAGGAGACCAGTTATGAATAAATTGATCCTTCAGGAAACAATCGCCAACAAGATCTATTACATTCGCGGGCAAAAAGTGATGCTTGATAAGGATCTGGCGGTGCTTTATGGCATAAGAACTAAAGTACTTCTTCAATCAATGAAAAGAAACATTAAGCGTTTTCCGGAAGATTTCATGTTTCAATTAGACCAGAAAGAATATTCAATCTTGAGGTCACAATTTGTGACCTCAAAATGGGGAGGAAGAAGATACTTTCCGTATGTGTTCACTGAACAGGGAGTCGCCATGCTTTCCTCAGTTTTAAAAAGCGAAAGAGCAATCGAGGTTAACATTGTAATTATGCGAGCTTTCGTCAAGCTCAGAAAAATATTCGGGACCCATAAAGAATTAGCCGAAAAACTCAAGAATCTTGAAAGCAGGATCAAGGATCATGATGAAGAGATAAGAATGATCTTTGAGGCCATTAGGCAGCTTATGAAACCGCCCGACCAATCTATTAAGAAAATAGGGTTTAAGGTATAATCAAGAAAAAGGAGGATCATCATGTCCAAGCGCAAAGTATTGATAATTGACGACGAACCGGATATGCAGGAAACACTGCTCTCCATATTAAAGAAAAAATACAGCCCTGTGTCAGCCGGCAGCGGCAAAGAAGGGGTAGAGAAGGTAAAGAACGAGGATTTCGCCCTGGTACTGCTTGATCTTAGAATGCCAAAGATGGACGGCATAGAAACCCTCAAAAAAATAAGGGAAAACGACCCTGCCCTGCCGGTAGTAGTGGTCACAGCTTCAAAGGACATAAAAAGCGCGGTCGATTCCATCAAAGGCGGCGCGCAGGATTACATCACCAAGCCCTTTGAAGTGGAAGAATTACTGCTGGTAGTAGAACAAAACCTTGAAAAGCAAAAGCTGGTAAAAGAAAACACCTCGCTCAAACAGGCCTTAAACGACGAGAACTACATGTTCTGCGACCTGATAGGCCGCTCGCCGCAGATAAAGAAGGTAATGGAGATGATCGACAGCATAAAGGGCGCCGACAGCACGGTGCTTATCCACGGCGAGTCCGGGACCGGCAAAGAAATAGTGGCCAAAGCCATTCACAAGACCAGCAGGCGTTCTGATCAACCCTTTATAGCCGTGAACTGTGCCGCTATACCGGAAAACCTGATAGAGTCCGAGCTTTTTGGCCATGAAAGAGGAGCCTTTACCGGCGCCCTGGAGCGCAGGACAGGCAAATTCGAGATGGCCGACGGTGGGACGCTTTTCCTGGACGAGATCGGCTGTATGCCCGCGTCCATGCAGTCAAAGCTGTTGAGGGTGCTGGAAGACAAAATGATCGAGCGCGTGGGCGGCGGCAGGCCTTTTGGGGTAGATGTCAGGATAATTTCCGCCACCAACATAGATTTTCAGACGGCCATAGCCAACAGATCGTTCAGGGAAGATCTTTTCTACCGCCTGAACGTAATTCCCATCAACTTGCCGGCCCTGAAGGACAGGAAAGAGGACATTCCGCTTTTTATTGAATATTTTACCGATAAGTTCAACAAGATACTGAACAGGGGCATCAAAGGCTTTAGCGATGATGCCCTGGAACTGTTGCATTCTTACAGTTATCCCGGCAATGTGCGGGAACTGCAGAACATTATAGAGAGAATGGTGGCCATATCACGCGAAGATACCATCTCCGCCGAGGACCTGGCCTGCCTGACGGACATAAAGCCCTCATCATCGTATTATGCTCCCGATCTTAGCCAGCCCCTGCATAGCGCCTGCCAGGATTTTGAGAAGTACTATGTCAGCAAGGTGCTGGAAAACTGCGGCGGCAACCAGTCCGAGGCCGCAAGGATACTCGGAGTGGCCCGCTCCACCCTTCACTCAAGGATGTCCGCGCTGGGGATAAAATAGGCTATTTGCTCTTCGCGAAATAGACCTTCATTTGCGCGCCAGCACTGATCTTGCCCGGGGCAAAGATCAGCTGAAGTTGTTCGGCTGTTCCGCCGGCAAGCTTTTTAGGTATCTTGAAATAATGCTTGCCTTTGGACCCGCTTACATAGTCTGGATAAGGATGTCCGGACTTTTCTCCAAGCATAAGCTTCATGCCATGTTTGTCTTCGGCCCCGATCTTGGGGAATTTTCCTTGCAGGATTTCTACCACCAGGAATTGGGCCCCTTTGGGGACATCATAAGAGGTCTTATTTATGCAGGTCCAGTTGGTATCAACTTCTTCTTCCACCTTTATCAAGCCGCCATCAAGCAAGGTGGCCCTTATGCCGTTGTGCCCACCCCTGAAATCCACTTCCCATCCAGATGGGACAGCGGTGCCGGATGTAACAGCCTCAATCTTTCCAGCCTCATCCGTCTTTTTCGTCTCGGCCTGAGCAACTTCGTGCCCTGGCTGATTGCCCTGCTCACCCCTCCCGAACTTAACCTTTGCTCCCTCGACCGAAACCCCTTCCTTCCCCACTGTCACTTTGGGAGTCTCAAAATCCGCACTGCAACCCGCGCTCATCATTTTGGTCCGGGGGCTATAATGGTCCAGCAGTGACTCTCCATCTACAACAGGAGTATCCGCTACCTGTGCTAAAACTACCTTTTTAGGCTGTCCTGGCAAAGAAACAGCACCCCTGTTTTTCCCCGCGACATTTGAAACACCGGCAAGATCTAAACCCATAAACACTTCCCCCTTTTTGTATTTGATCTTTTGACCTCACTTTGTTATCGCACCCTCTTTTAGAAAATTTCATGAAATTCTTGAAATATGCCCCCGATAATATAATGTAGGGAAGTACACACCCTCACTAAAGGAGCAATATACATGTCCAACCAAAAAATTTCCGGTTCCGTAACTACCCTGCCCCGCAACAAGGTTGAACCCAAAAGAACCGAAAAAAAGATACGCCTGGCCACTGCCGATACTGCCACCAGCAAAGGCGTTCAGGAAGATTTTAAAAACGCCGCAGGAAAAGCACCCAAAGCCAGTGTCAACTGCAACGGCCGCTACTGGTACACCTTTAATGGCATTAAAGCTGAGGGAAAGAATGATAAAGTCCATATAACAGGTAATTCCAAATACGGCGGCTTTGGCGTGAACACCGAAAAGGGCAAGAACGGCGAGATGTTCGATTCCACCGGCTGTAGCAAGATATCCTTTGATATAGGAGGTAAAGCCAGGGGCCAAAAGATCACCGCGGCCTTTGTCATGGAGAACGGGGCAATAGCGGAAACCGCGGAGGTTGCAGTAAAAGGCGGCAAGATCGAGATAGAATTGCCCCCTGCCGCCAAAGGCAAGATAAGCAAGCTGGAGTTTAAATTTGGCATAGCCGCTGTTGACCTGGAGCTGGACAACATCGCCTTTGCCGGCGAGCAATCCCAGGCCGACAAAGCTGTTTTGGCCGAAAGGGGCCAGGCAAGCGACCCAATAATGACCATCAACAAACAGAACATAGCGCCAAAGACCGCTGGCAAGTATCATAATAACTTATTGAAGCTGCAAAGCTATTTCCTTTCAAAGCCAGGTGATCCGCCCGCGGCAACGAAAGCTTTCCAAACAAAAGACGGACAGGCCATTGCCGCCTATCATATTTACGAGGACAAGCCCACCCACCTGGACAACGGCGGCGCTACCACCAGCGAAGGACAGGTGTTGTTCTTTAATTTTATGACCCTGGCAGGGGCCGCGACCGGCAAAAAAGAAGGCATGACAGGCGCATTGAACTACCTTCGCTATTTCATGATGCCCGGGGACGGTTTCGAGAACGATAAGCTCAAGAATTACCAGGGCCCCAACCTGGTGCACTGGATGATCGATGTCGCCGGAAAGGGCGATGGAGAAGGAGTGTTTGGCGAGAACACCCTTTATAACAAATATGATCCCGGCTATGGCAATAAGCCTTACGCCTGTATCGCCGGGCAAAAAGGGAAAGGCGGCCAGGACGCGGGCAAGAACGGCAAGGCCGCTTTGTTCAATTCCGCGCCCGACGCCGACCAGTGGATGATAGAGGGACTCTACTTTGCCACCCTTTTCGGACTTTCCGATGAGAATGATCTTATTTCCAGCATGAGGGGATCTCTTACCAGGCCCCTGAGCGATGAGACCGAGATGCCAAACGTCATGCACTTTGGCTACTACTGGGGCGAAACGAAAGAAGGATCGGCCTTTGAAGGTGTGAACAGGGACCTGTATACAGGATATCAAACCCCTGCCGCCTGGCAGATAATGGGCAGGCCCGGGATCGCGAAAAAGATAGTGTCCTTTTTAGATAAGTCCCAAAAGGCCTACCAGGAAACCCACAGCGTATCTGGGCCTTTCATGCCAGTCTATCATGATGGCAAGTTTGGGTGGGATGGGCTTGACCCAAACACGCACTGGGGCGGGTTCCAGTACCGTACCTTTGCTCACCTGGCCTTCTACTACTACCTGACCGGCGACGCGGACGCCAAGCGGGTGCTCAACAATTTCGCTATTTGGGTAAAAAGGAACATGAAGGTCGCGGACGGCAAGATCACCGAACTGCCGCTTGAACTTGAAAATGGCAAAAAAGCCAGCGGCAAGGCGGTTGGATCGGTCATAAAGACCGGCTTTGATCCCCACGCTTTCGGGCTTTTTGCTCAGGGCCTAACCTATATCGAGGCATCAGGCATAAAGACAAATGTCGAAATGGTGCTCGACACCCTGGTGGCCAAGCAGGCCGCGAATGGATCGTTCCCTTACGCGGACCAGGATCCAGCCAACAGCGGCACTTACGGCTTTCACAATTCAGAAGTTGGCATAGCACTGGGGCTGTATGAGATGTTACTGAACAAATGATCTGAGCACTTTTTCACCGGCCTCTTCGCCAGCCTTGATAAGCTTTTTGATCTTGCCCGAGTCAAGATCGTGATGCCAGATGTCTTCGGGAATGTCGGGCGCGATCAACAGGTCTGCCAGCTTCCTGCCCTCTTCGCTCATCTTGTGCAGGGCAATGTCGAGCGCGCGTTCAAAAAGGTGTACCAGGTTGCCGGGGTCGTGTTTAAAAGGCGGTTTGGGTACCACGTCCACCGCTATTTTGTAGTTGGCCCCCATATCACCCAGCAGCGAGGTCGGCAGATTATTGACAATGCCGCCATCGATCAAAAGATGTTTGCCAAGCTTGAGCGGGGTAAATATCCCGGGGAACGCCGCACTGGCGGCAACCGCTTCCATAACACTTCCCTTATTCAAGACGACCTCCTTCCCCGTTCGCAGGTCCTGGGCCACCACGGCAAAAGGAAGCTCAAGGTCAGAGAACTGAACGTCGCCAATGTGTGACTTGATGAACCTTTTGATCTCATCCAGCGAACTGGGCGCTTCTTTCCATATGGCGGGCTTAAAGAAGCGGAACCAGTTGATCTCTTTGACGGCGATCTGCTCGATCTTTTCGGGAGAAAGTCCTGCCGCGTAAAGACAACCCACTATGGCGCCGGCACTGCAGGCGGACAGGCACTCGATGTTTATGTTTTTGGCCCGCAGAACCTTGAGCACGCCGATATGCGCCGTGCCGCGGACCATTCCGCCGGAAAGCGCCAGACCAATCCGCTTTTTAAGTCCCAGGTTGGCAAGAATGCCGTCAACAATGTTTTGCATGAGAGATATTCTACAATAGGATGGGAGAAAAATCCACTTCGTATCAGGTGAAATCCGGCCAGATCCAAACCTAAACCCTCACCAGGTATGAACCGATACAGGTTCATACCCAGCGTCGCCTTTGCAGTGTGACATGATATAATTAATAATGATGTTGGAACACTATTACTACGAAAAAGAATTCAAAGTCCTTAATAAGCACAAAATAAAGTACTTAGTTATAGGAGGCATTGCTGTAAACCTTTATGGCCTTCATCGTTTTACACGCGATCTAGATCTTATGATTAGTCTATCATCTGAAAATTTTGATAAGTTCTTGGAAGTCATGAAAGAACTAGGATATGAATCAAGAGTGCCAAGGTCGGAATGGAAAAAGCATGCAGGAATAGCTTTTAGAAATAAAACAGATCAAGACAAAAGAATCGATATCTTCTTAAAAAATCCAATAGATTTTGACTCATCGTACAAAAGCCGTAAGATAATCAATGTTGACGACAAATTTAGTGTTTCTTGCGTTAGTCTTGAAAATTTAATAGAATTAAAAGAAAAAGCTGATAGGGTAAGAGATTGGATAGACTTAGGATCCCTTAAAAGGATGATAAAATTAAAAGACAATGAAAAATAGATTAGATAAAAAAACCATTATGAACTTTTATTATTCTGATAAAGAATTATTGGAAATGGAAAAAATGTCTCCAGGCAAAACCTTGAGGTGGTTGTCGCAAACAAACCGCTTTTTTAACCGTACCCTTTCCAAAAAGCAAAAAAAACTTCAGGATCAGCTTGCCAGTGAAGGTTGGTAGAAAAAGCTTCTAAACCCTCACCAGCGTCGCCTTTGATATCCCTTCAAGCCTCGCCAATCCAGC
>JAHJBW010000249.1 GCA_018813405.1 Candidatus Margulisiibacteriota bacterium
CGCCTGACCCGCCCTGGCAACGATCTCGGCTTCCTTCTCGTGCTGTTTGGCGTTCAAGACATGATGTGATATCCCTTTACGGGTAAACAGCTCGGAAAGGTATTCCGATATCTCTATTGATCTTGTACCTACAAGCACCGGTTGTCCCTTTTTGAAAAGCTGTTCAACTTCATTTGTTATGGCGCGGAACTTTTCCTTATGCGTCTTATAGATCACATCTGGCAAGTCTTTTCTGACCAATGGCTTATGGGATGGGACAACATTGACCTCCAGCCCGTATATTTTCCAAAACTCGGCCTCTTCGGTCTTGGCGGTGCCGGTCATGCCGGCAAGTTTTTTATAAAGGCGGAAGTAGTTCTGGAATGTGATGGTGGCAAGGGTCTGGCTTTCGGACTGGATCTCTACCCTTTCCTTGGCCTCTATGGCCTGGTGCAGTCCGTCGGAATACCTTCTGCCCACCATCAGCCTGCCGGTAAACTCATCTACAATTATTATCTCGTTATCCTTTATGACATAGTCGATGTCATTTTTAAAAAGATAATGCGCCTTCAGGGCCTGGATCAGCTGGTGGGCAATGCTCATGTTGGCAACGTCAAAAAGGTACTCGACATGCAAAAGTTCTTCGGCCTTTTTTATGCCGGCTTCCGTCAATACGGCGTTCTTTGTCTTTTCGTCGACCGTGAAATGATCTTCCTTGCGCAGCCGCTTGACTATGTCGTTGGCCCGAAGGTAGCCCGCCACCGAATCGTCGATAACACCGGAGATAATGAGGGGGGTCCTGGCCTCGTCCACCAGTATGCTGTCAACTTCGTCCACAATCGCGTAATGCAGGTCCCTCTGCACGCAGTCGGCAATATCAATAGCCATGTTATCGCGCAGATAGTCAAAACCAAATTCATTGTTGGTGCCGTACGTAATATCGGCGGCATAGGCGATCTTTCTTTCGTTGGGTTCCATGTAGTGTTGAATGAACCCGACATCCAACCCCAGCAGGCGGTAGATGGGGGCCATCCATTCGGCATCGCGCCTGGCAAGGTAATCGTTGACGGTCACGACATGCACGCCTTTGCCTTCGAGCGCGTTAAGGTAGACCGACAGTGTCGCTGCCAGGGTCTTTCCCTCGCCCGTTTTCATTTCGGCTATCTTTCCCTGGTGCAGGACCAGGCCGCCCAAAAGCTGGACATCAAAATGCCTGAGCCCGATAGTACGGACGGAAGATTCCCTGACACAAGCAAAGGCTTCGGGTAAAATGTCGTCAAGGCTTTTTCCCTGGGAAAGCGCTTGTTTGAATTCCGCAGTTTTTGAGCGCAGGTCCGCGTCGGAAAGCTTTTTTGTTTCAGCCTCAAGTTCGTTCACTCGAGCAACGATCGGACGAAGTTTAATAAGCTTTTTTTCGTCGGTCTCGCCGATTAGGTTAGAAAGCCATTTTAATACCATTCTTTATTGCGCGGGTTGGATCAGGCCAAAATTGCCGGATCTCCTTTTGTAGATCACATTGAGCTGGTTGTTGTCAATATTGATGAATGCCAGAAAGCTATCATTGCCCTTTTTGGCTTTTTTGGAGGCGGCATCCTCGTCCATTTCTTTCAAGTTGGACCTGTCCAGCACGGCTCCGTTATGAAGCACGCAAAGCTGTCCGCTTTCGGCGTTGCGAAAAATAAAGAAATCATGTCCGCGCATTTCCTGCTCGGCGGCGGCTTCTTCTATCGTCATGTTGTGTATATCGAACCTTTTGGCCTTTACCACGACCGGTTCGCTGTTCTTTTCTTCGATACAGGAAAGTCCCATGCGGCTTAATTCTTTTATTTCCCTGCCTTCCCTGCGCGCCTCTTTCACATGCTTGTCTTTGTGCTTGATAAGCTGTTTTTTTATTTCCTCGTAGACCATGTCGATGGAGGCATACATATCTTCTCCGCCTTGCGCGGCGTGCAAGACCTTCTTGCCTGCCACCCAGATGGAAACCTCTGTCACCTGCGCGCGTTTGTCGCTTTTTATCTTGCGGGCATCAAGCACTATCTCCATCTTCTGGATATTCGAATAGAATTCCGTGACCCTTTTAAGCTTTTTTAAAGCGTAATCTCGAAGATACGGGGTTAATTCAATTCCGTGGCCCTGGATGTTTACTTGCATTTTATGAGCCTCCTTAAGTGATTACATTATACCATATCAGCGGCGCGCGAAAGCGTAAGAACATGCACGCTCGACGCGCCCGATCTTTTTAACATGCTGGTGCACTCTGAGACCGTCATGCCGGTGGTATAAATATCATCCACCAGGAGGATGTTTTTGCCTTTGACCGGCTCTTTGCCGTTGACGGCAAACGCGCCCCTTATATTACTGAACCTTTCACGCTTGTTCAGCTCGAACTGGGGCATTGTATCGCGAACGCGGTATAGAGATCTGTGCACTGTCGGGATATTGTAATATTTAGTCAGCTGTCGGCATAAAAGCTCGGACTGGTTATAGCCCCTCTGGCGCAATCTCTTTTCGTGAAGTGGTACCGGGACGATCATGTGCATGTTCTTCAGGGACAGGTGACGATTAGCATATTTTGCCAGCAAATACCCCAGGGGATCGGCAAGCTCCTTTTTCCTGTCGAACTTGAACCGCCAGATGGCCCTTTTCAAGGCGCCTTCGTATTCCGCAACAGAGTGTACAAAGGCCGAGGGAGCAAGAAACTTTACCTGCTTGAAGCAGTCCATGCAAAACGCCTCTCTGGTAAGAGCTCCGCAAACATGACACCTGCGCGGAAAGACAAGATCAAGTATGTTGTCGATCAATTTCATTGCGAACATTATAACAGGTGACGATTATATTTCAAACTTGAATTTAGATATTAACTGTGATAGATTTGGGGTCAGCAATCATGAACTGGGATGATATATTAATCTTATTGGAACAGGGAGAGGGGCAATCGATTGAGTTTGAGAAATTCGTGCCTTCGCCCGAAGATATTGCCCGCGATATGGTGGCTTTCTCTAACTCCGACGGCGGCAGGATAGTTTACGGGATAGACGACAAGAACAAACATCTGCTGGGGGTCAATTCGGGTGACGATTTAGAAAGCATGATCGCGACCATTGCCAAAGAGAACTGCTCGCCAAAACTGACCCCCGAAGTGGAGTTGGTCAACAAGGGCGGTAAAGGCATTCTTATCATCACCGTGGTAGAAGGCGACGAAAAACCATACAAAACTGATGACATTTGCTACATA
>JAHJBW010000007.1 GCA_018813405.1 Candidatus Margulisiibacteriota bacterium
ATCGTTCTTCAGCGGGGCAAAAACATCGGTCATGATCGCCAGGCCGAAAAAGAGCAGACCAAAACCAAGCAGTATCTGCCCCCAGTATTTCCAGTTTTTTTTGGGAATGAAGAAATAAAGAAAAACACCTATGCCTATGGCTGGAAGGGCGTACCTGGATATTTTAAAAGCTATGATCTGAGCGGTAATGGTGGTGCCGATGTTGGCCCCAATCACAATGCCTATGGCCTGGATCAGGTTCAAAAGTCCGGCCTCAACAAAGCCTATCAGCATGACGGTAGTAGCCGAACTGCTCTGAATTATGGCAGTAACTCCGGCGCCTACCAGCACGCCGGTCACTACGTTCTTGGTAAGTAATTCAAGTATCCTGCGAAGGCTTTTGCCGGCTATTTTTTGCAGGCCTTCGGACATGATGCGCATGCCGAAAAGGAACAGTCCCAGGCCGCCCAAAACCCCGAAAATGACATTAGTATACATATCTATACATGTATTTTACCACAGTATTGTACCAGTCTAAATCAATTTCCCTCTTTTGATGTATTTTGTATGCAAAAGCTTGTGGCTTAAATGCCCGCCCGGCCCGTCGGTTAAAAACTCCTTGTATATCTGTTTGATGATCGGGTTGTCGCAGGATCGCCTGTATGGAAGCCCTTCGTCTTCGGCATAGATGGCCCTGGCCCTGGCCTGTCTTATCTCTGGAGTGGTAGGTATTGGCTGGCCGCCGCCACCCAGGCATCCGCCGGGACAGGCCATTATCTCTATGAAATGGATATCGTTAAGCTGGCCGGATCCAAGCAGTTCCATTACCCTTTTTGCGTTGGCCGTACCGTGGGCTATCATGACCTTGAGCGTTTTGCCTTCCAGAAATTTCCACTCGTCAACAGCTTTGTTGATGGGTATTTCCGCTTTGCGGATGCCTTCCATGCCCCGCACCGGCACGACATCCAGTTTTGGGAAAGGCACATCCTCCCCTGTGATCAAAAAGTACGCGGTCCTAAGGGCCGCTTCCATGACACCGCCCGTCGCGCCAAAGATGAGGCCGGCTCCCGACCCAATGCCCAGCGGATCGTCAAAGCCTGAATCAGGAAGGTTGGGAAGGTCCAGTCCGCATTCCTTTATCATGCAGGCTATCTCTCTGGTGGTAAGGGCGTAGTCAACGTCCTTAAAGCCGGAAGCGTTCATCTCCGGCCGTTCGCACTCGAATTTCTTGGCCGAACACGGCATTAGCGAAACGCTCACAATGTCCGCGGGATCAATTTTGTTCCTTTGAGCGTACCAGGTCTTTACCAGGGCCCCGAACATTTGCTGGGGGCTTTTGCAGGAAGAAAGGTGGTCCAGCTTTTCCGGATAGAAATGTTCGATGAACTTTACCCAGCCCGGGGAGCAGGACGTGAACATGGGCAGTTTGCCCCCCTCTTTAAGCCTTTTCAGCAATTCCGTGCCTTCTTCCATTATAGTAAGGTCAGCCGTAAAATTGGTGTCGAACACCATACTAAAGCCCATTCTTTTGAGGGCGGTGTTGAGCTTTTTTGTCACGCTGGTTCCCGGCGGCAGGCCAAATTCCTCGCCAATGGCGGCCCTGGGACTGGGGGCGGTCTGGATGACAACATGCTTCCCTTTATCGTCAATGGCATCCCAAACTTCGTCAGAAAGGTCTTTGGTCTTTAGCGCTCCGGTTGGACAA
Organism: Candidatus Margulisiibacteriota bacterium; assembly: GCA_018813405.1. Classification (GTDB taxonomy): domain Bacteria; phylum Margulisbacteria; class WOR-1; order XYC2-FULL-46-14; family JAHJBW01; genus JAHJBW01. Next base: position 1,685 of record JAHJBW010000007.1, read on the forward strand.
CGGTTAATGCATTGTCCACAATTAATGCAAACGACCTTTGCCAGGGGCTTGTCCAGATAGGTCTCGATCCTGGTCTTGTCCCCCCTGTTGACGGCCTCAAGAACGCCAACCTCCTGCAGGTCGATACAGGTCCTGACGCATCGCCGGCACAACACGCACTTGTCCATGTCCCTTTCAACGGAATAGCTGGAGGTGTCTTTTTTATAGCGCGGCCCTTCAATATGGCCAAAGGTATAGCTGGTAATGCCGTATTGTCTGGCAAGGGACTGGAGTTCACAGTTGTTGTTGCGGGCGCAGGAATAACATTCACCCACATGGTTTTTCAGAAGCAGGGCAAGGATGTTGCGCCTGGCACGCCTGACCCTGGCAGTATAGGTCTTTACCCTGACAGGCTCAAAGATGGGATAGGAACATGACGCCTGCAGGGTCCGCTGGCCTTCCACCTCGACCACGCAAATACGGCAAACTCCGGCCAGGCAAAGGTCGGGATGGTGGCACAGCGTGGGAATTTTGATGTTGACCGTTTGCGCGGCTTCAAGAATGGTGGTTCCAACCGGCACTTCCAAGCTTATATCGTCGATCACTACGGCGATAGAACCCCGGGGTTCGTTCCCCGACCTTTCCACATGGGCCTTCTGGCTAACGGGCGCGCGCGAAGTGCTTTTCGCGAAAGGCTCTTTATCCATGGAATTTTTTCTCCTTTTTAGGTTTCTTTGACAGCTTATACTCGCTTTTGCAATTGGCCAGGATCGACATTATTGAACGGGCGCTCGATTGTCCCAACCCGCATTTGGAAGCCAGCTCCATAGTTTCGGCCAGCGAGGAAATATCCTTGAAATATTCTTCAGAGCACTTTCCTTTTTTGATAAGCCTGACAGCCTCAAGCAGGACTGGCGTTCCTTCGCGGCAGGGCGTGCACTGACCGCATGATTCTTCGATAAAAAATTCCAAAAAGCCTATCGCGGCGTCAAGTCCTTTCCTTTTTGGGCCAAAGATCATTATCGAACCGCCCGTGGCCAGGTCTTCAAAGGCTATTTTGCGGCCAAAATCTTTTTTGGTGACAAACACTCCAGAA
>JAHJBW010000250.1 GCA_018813405.1 Candidatus Margulisiibacteriota bacterium
CAGGCATTCCCTGGGGCATGGCATTGGTAAACGTGTGCATCAGGCGCCAAAGATAGGACCGCGCAACCGAAATAGACTGAAAGCCGGCCAGGTCATAACCATTGAACCGGGAATATATATTGACGGTTGGGGAGGGATGAGGGTGGAGGACATGGTGCTGGTCACGAAAAAAGGGTGTAAGCTATTAACCAATATAAGCAAAAAATTGTCGTTATCATAGCCGCGGGTGGGTCAGGCAAACGTATGGGCGGGCCCAAGCAAATGCTTTTGCTTGATGGAAAGCCCATCCTGGAGCGGACCATTTCATTATTCAATGGTTTTTCCATTATAGTTGCTACCGCCGGTGAGAACTTTGATGCCCTTAAGGGACATGGGGTAGAACTGGTTGAAGGTGGTGTGGAAAGACAGGACTCGATAGCCAACGCGCTCAAAAAGGTGCCTGCGGATACCGATCTGGTAATTGTCCATGATGGCGCGAGGCCATTGGCGGCAAGAGGAATGATCGATAGTGCGATCGAAGCCGCGGAAAGGTTTGGCGCGGCAGTGGTTGGCGTGCCGGTCAAGGACACCATCAAACACGTGTCTGATGACGGGTTTATCCAAAAGACGCCCGACCGCGATTTCCTATGGAAGGTACAAACCCCCCAGGTATTCAGGTATAATATAATAAAAGAGGCCTATGCCAGGGCTTCTCACAAGGCGACCGACGATTCAAAACTTGTGGAAGACCTTGGCTATAAAGTAAAGATGGTCATGGGATCGTACGAGAACATCAAGATCACCACGCCCGAGGACCTGATCATAGCGGAGGCAATATGTACCGGCCGACAAAAGAAGAGTTCATAGAACTGGCAAAAAACGGGAACCTGATCCCTGTCTCGAAAGAGATAGTGGCCGACCTTGAAACGCCCGTTTCCGCCTACAAAAAGATCGAGGGTGAGTATTCCTTCCTTCTCGAGTCCGTGGAACAGGGCGAGAACATTGCCCGCTACTCTTTTTTGGGGACCGGCACCAAAGACAACCTGCATACTCCACAAAAGCTTGATGAGCTTAAAGCGGAAATGAAAAAGTACAAGCCGGTCGTTGTTGCTGATCTCCCGCCGTTTCACGGAGGACTGGTTGGATATCTCTCATACGATGTCGTGCGTGAAATAGAGAATATCCCTGACAAGAATCCCGACGACCTCAAGGCGCCCCTCATGATGTTCCTGCTGACCGATACGCTTTTGGCCTTTGACCATGTAAAGCGCAAGATACTGGTTATCTCGAACGCCTATGTAAAGGGTGATCCTGGCCAGGCTTATGATGAAGCCGTAAAAAAAATAGAAGCCATTGAAAAAAAACTTAAAAAGGATATCAAGCTAAAGACGATCGATATCTCAAAGCCTGCCAGGCCGTCCAATATCGAATCCAATATGAGCAAGGACGAATATATGCAGGCGGTAGAAAAAGCCAAAGAACACATAAGGGCAGGGGACATTATCCAGTGCGTGCCATCGCAAAGGCTGGAGACCGCCTGCAAAAAGGATACTTTTGACGTTTATCGCGTCCTGCGCATGATCAATCCTTCCCCTTACATGTTCTACCTTAAGTATGGCCGGATGATACTGGCAGGTTCTTCGCCAGAAGTAATGGTAACCCTGATGGGCGACGAGGCAGTGATACGCCCCATAGCCGGTACTCGCCCGCGCGGCAAAGACAAGGCTTCTGACCAGGCATTTGAAAAAGAATTACTGGCTTCTGAGAAGGAAAAGGCCGAACACTTGATGCTGGTCGACCTGGGCCGCAACGATCTGGGGAGGGTTTGCGAATACGGTTCGGTCGAGACAAATGAGCTTATGGTAATTGAGCGTTACTCGCATGTCATGCATATTGTCAGCAATGTCCGCGGCAAACTTCGTAAAGATAAAGATGCCTTTGACCTGGTAAAGGCATCCTTCCCTGCCGGCACGGTCTCTGGCGCCCCCAAGGTGCGTGCCATGGAGATAATCGACGAGCTTGAGAAGACCAGGCGCGGGCCGTACGCCGGGGCGGTCGGTTATTTTGACTTTGCCGGAAATACGGACACCTGCATCACTATTCGTACTATCTTGTTTAAAGACAATAAGGCCTATGTACAGGTGGGCGCGGGTATTGTGGCGGACTCTGACCCTGCCGCCGAATACGAAGAGACCCGCAACAAGGCCATGGGAATGTTAAAAGCGATAGAGCTGGCGTAACTTTTTGGCCCTTTAAAAATTACGGGTCTTCTCCAAAGTGAGCGGGTAATTTTTAGGAATTTCGTGTCTTTAGAGAGATCATGCACTTAAGAAGACGTCGCTTATTCTCACTAATTTATCCTTCACGAATAACACTAATTGCCGGGTCGCAAATTCTGCTAATTAAGCGTTAATTATTCCTCAAATCCGGAAAGATGATGAGCCTAAATAATA
>JAHJBW010000251.1 GCA_018813405.1 Candidatus Margulisiibacteriota bacterium
CGAAACCTTGATCAACGCCAACTCTCTCTCAACTGATTGGGTTTTTGGCAAATCAAAGACCTTGAGGGTATCGATCAGCTTGTAGAGCTGTTTGGTGATCTGCTCAAGCACCTGCTCATCGCCTTCGACCACAATGGTCATACGGGAAACATCGGGGTTTTCGGTAGTCCCCACCGCCAAAGATTCGATATTGAACCCCCTGCGGGAGAAAAGCGCCGCCACCCTCGAAAGGACCCCCGGCTTATTTTCAACTATTACAGATATTGTATGTTTCATAATTTCTCTTGATGCCTCAATGCCTAGATCCCTTGGCGCCTAATCCACTATCATCTCATTGATCGCCTGGCCAGGAGGAACAAAGGGAAGAACATTCTCTCCCTTGTTCACCCAGAAATCAAGCAAAACTGGTTTGTCCTTGATCTTAAAGGCGTCCTGCAGCGCCTTTTTGACATCGGCTTTCTTGGTAACGCGCATGGCCGCCGCGCCATAGGCCTCCGCTACTTTGCAAAGGTCTGGATTGTTGCAAAGATTGGTCTGCGAATACCTTTCATCATAAAGCAGTTCCTGCCATTGCCGCACCATGCCCAGGAAACAGTTGTTTAAAACTATGATCTTGATCGGCAGTTTGTGGTTAACGGCTGTGGCCATTTCCTGGATATTCATCTGGATAGAACCGTCGCCGGCAATATCAATAACCAAAGCGTCGGGCCTGGCGAATTGCGCCCCTATCGAGGCAGGGAAACCAAAACCCATAGTGCCAAGGCCGCCGGACGACACCCAGTCGCGCGGCTTGTCGAACTTATAAAACTGCGCGGCCCACATCTGGTGCTGGCCAACTTCGGTGCAAATAACAGTATCCTTGCCCTTGGTCAGATTGTAAACCTCGTCAATGACATACTGAGGACGGAGTTCGTTGTCGTCCTTATAGGCCAAAGGATACTTTTCTTTCCAATCGTTTATCTGCGCAACCCAGGAATCATGCTTTCTGCCATCTATCTTGATCTTATCTAAGAGCTCTTTGAGAACCTCTTTAATATCGCCCACTATCGGGACATCCACTCTGACATTCTTGCCTATCTCGGCAGGATCGATATCCATGTGTATGATCTTGGCATGGGGCGCGAAACGGGCGATATGCCCTGTCACACGGTCGTCAAACCGTGCGCCGACGGCGATAATGAGGTCGCACTCCTGCACCGCGTAATTGGCATAAACCGTCCCATGCATCCCAAGCATGTGAAGGCATAGCGGATGCGTATCAGGGAAAGCGCCCAGCCCCATCATTGTTACCGTTACAGGGATATTGCATTTTTCCGCCAGTTCGCGGAGCTCTTTGTAAGCTCCCGAAGCAATGACGCCGCCGCCCGCGTAGATGACCGGTTTTTCCGCGATCGAGATCATCTTTGCCGCCGCTTTAATTTGGCGCGGATGGCCCTTGAGGGTCGGCTTATATCCCGGAAGTTTGACCTTGTCGGGATATTTGAAATTAAATTTGTTAACCTGCGCGTCTTTGGCTATATCGACAACAACCGGGCCTGGCCGGCCGGTCGAGGCGATATGGAACGCCTCTTTTATGACCACAGGAATGTCTTCGGCTTTTTCAACCAGGTAATTATGCTTGCTGATCGGCTGGGTGATGCCCCTGACATCGACTTCCTGGAAAGAATCCCTTCCTATAAGCGGGGTCGCGACCTGCCCGGTTATGGCAACCATGGGGATGGAATCCATGTAGGCATTGGCAATGCCGGTAGTAAGGTTTGTCGCGCCCGGGCCGGAGGTAGCAATGCAGACGCCAACTTTGCCGGTCACGCGTGAGTAGCCGTCAGCCGCGTGAGCGGCGCCCTGCCCATGGCGTGTCAGGATATGGCGGATGCCTTTTTCGCGATAGAGTTCGTCATAAATGGGCAGGACGGTCCCGCCCGGATATCCAAAAATATCCTTAACGCCTTCCTTTTTTAGTGCTTCAATTAATGCCTTTGCTCCGGTGGTTTCCATGGTATTACTATTATTATATCAGATTTTAGGCATCTTTGGAGGCGGGATCTCCCAGCAAAAGAACAGCCGCGGCCAGCACCGTGGTCCAGAGACCGCGCTGGCCGATAGCGCTCTGCGTGATGTTGGTGGTCTTGACTATCTTGTCCGAAAGCTTCCACTGCTCCTGCCTTTCGTCCCAATCCGCGTTCTCGTCAAACGACATGCCCAGAGTAGTGGCCAGCATTTGCGCGGCAAGGTCTTCGGCGTAGTTCCCGCATTCTTCGTCCGTAAGCCCGCAAGCATGATGTTCGCTTAAATAACCATATGAGGTCTTGTCCGAAGGCAGAGCGATCCCGATAGAAGCAGATATTAAACGATGGGGTTCCTCGGTCTGGTTCTTGGCCATTACTATAAAGGTTATTTCTCCGGGCTTGATCAGCTTGACGCCCTGCTCTTTCGAAACAAGCCTGGCGTTTGGAGGAAAGATCGATGAGACCTGTACATAGTTGACCGCCTGAATGCCAGCATCCCGCAAGGCCATCTCAAAGCTTACCAGCTTTTCTTTGTGACGCCCGACACCCTTGGTCAGGAAAAGTTTATCTGGAACAAGGTTGACCATGTTGCAATTCTAAATTAAATGCCCGCTTATTTCAAGTATTCCCGCAATTTCTTCGCGCGGGTCGGGTGTTTTAATTTCCTTAAAGCCTTGGCTTCTATCTGCCTAATTCGTTCCCTGGTAACCTGGTACATGCGCCCGACTTCCTCAAGCGTCCGCGGACGTCCGTCATCCAGGCCGAAACGCAGCCTTAGCACCTGGCTTTCGCGGTCGGTAAGCGAACTTGAAAGGACTTCTTCCAGGTCATCCCTTAAAAGCCCGTGCATGACTATGTCGTCTGGCGCGGCGATCCCCGCGTCTTCCACAAAGTCGCCAAGCCGACTGGACTCTTCGTCGCCGACCGGCATTTCAAGCGAAAGCGGGACCTGGGAAACCTTTATGATCTCCCTTACTTTGTCAACCGACATGCGGGCCTTTTTGGCTATCTCCTGCTCGGTGGGCTTTCTGCCAAGCTTTTGCAAAAGCATCCTGGAGGTTTTGCGCAGCCTGTTGATGGTCTCTACCATATGAACAGGTATGCGGATGGTGCGGGCCTGGTCAGCAATGGCACGGGTTATGGCTTGCCTTATCCACCAGGTGGCATAAGTAGAAAATTTATAACCTTTGCGGTAGTCGAATTTTTCAACCGCGCGGATAAGGCCCAGGTTCCCTTCCTGTACCAGATCAAGGAAAAGCAACCCCCTGCCGGTATACTTTTTGGCAATGGAAACTACCAGCCGAAGGTTGGAATTGACAAGTTTGTGCTTGGCCCTTATTTTCCCGGCTTTGACCTTTTTCGCGAGATCAACTTCTTCAGGTCCTGACAGCAAAGAAAATCGCCCGATCTCCCTAAGATACATGCGGACGGTGTCGTCAACGCCGACCCCCTTTATTTCGGTAATGCTGCTTTTCGTTTTAAGGGTGGCAACGTCCTTTTCTTCCGCTATCTCAACGCCATATTCCAGAAGCCTTTCTATTTGGTCCAGGTTCTTTTCCGGCTCCGGAAATACTGCCATTATTTCTTCGGGGGTTATATATCCCTTTTTGGCTTCTTTCAGGCAATCATATATACCTCGTTTTTGACCCATTTTACCCTCCTCTTGTTTATCGGGATGAAGAACGCAGAATTTCACTCAATTTGTGGTATTCTTTTTGCAATTCTACCAAAGCCTTGCTGTTGTTGCCTTTTTCTTCCTCAGCCATCCTCGAGCGAAGGACGTGCATTTCGTTTTTGATCTGAAAAGCCTTAAGGGTCCCGATACAATCATCTATGGTCGCGTGCAGGTCATCTATCGGACTGGGCGCCATCATCAGGGCCCTTACGGCTCTCTTTTGCCCATCGTCAAGGTCTTCCAAAATGTCTGCGCCACCCTCAATGGCTTTTCTGAGCACCGCTCTCAACCCGCCTCCATCCAGCATATTTCCCTCAATTTTCTTCCTGATCAGCGACAGGGCTTCCTCGCCCTGCAATGCCAGGGTCAACAGGCACATTTCAGCCTCCTCCACCTTTGAGCGGGGCTTTTCAACCTCCCTGCTGAAAAACCTTCTCCGGACAGGGGTCCTGCGGCCGCTTTTGCTTTTTATCTCCTGGGCAAGCCCTGCCTCATCTACCGAGAGCCACTGGGCGGCGGCTTTCGCATATTCTTTTTGCATTATCAGGTCTTTTTCTTTCGCCAGCGCGTCGGCAACCTCATGGGCCGCCATTACCCTGCCCTCACGCGAAGAAATATTATACTTTTTGATTATGCGCTTTAGTGTAAACTCAAGCGCGGGCATTGATCTTTTAATAATATCCAGAAAGGCATCTTTGCCCTTGCTTGAAATATACTCATCCGGGTCCTTAAAGCCTTCGGTCTGAGCAATGCGGACATGCAAACCGCAGCTTCTCAGAACACCAGCGGCGCGCTCGGAGGCAACAACCCCCGCCTTGTCGGAATCAAAGGCTATCACAGCCGCTTCCGCGACCCTGGACAAAAGCCTGGCCTGTCCTTCGGTGAAAGCGGTGCCCAGCGGCGCCACAACATTTTTGATGCCCGCCTGCCAGCAGGATAAAAGATCTATATTACCCTCCACCATCACGGCATAGCGCAGTTTTTTTATCTCCTCCCTGGCATTAAAGTAACCAAAAAGCTGACTGCCTTTGTTAAAGACAGGATTGTCCGGAGAGTTGAGATATTTTGGTTCGTCGGAAGAAAGCGTCCTGCCGCTAAACCCCAGCACCCTGCCATGCTGGTCCATTACAGGGAACATGAAACGGTTCCTGAACCTGTCGAAATAGTCGTTTTTTTTCTCGCGCGGCACCACCAGCCCGGCTTTTTCAATATCTTCCGGGGCAAATCCCATCGCCACCAAAAATTTCAACAAATTATCCCAGCCAGGTTTTGTTACCCCCAGCCGGAATTCGCCGGGAACAGCATTGTTTATCTTCCTCTGCTCAAGGAACCGACGTCCAATCTCTTCATCGAGATTTTGCTGATAGAACTTGCAGGCATGCTCTAGTATCTCGAAAAGCCTTTTTTTTAGTCCGCCACCCGTACCTCCCTTTGCCTCCTCGACAAACACCCCGACCCTGTCGCCAAGAAAGCGTACCGCATCGGCAAACTCCATCTGTTCGCTCTTCATGATAAAGTCGAAGATGTTGCCACCCTCGCCACAGCCAAAGCAATGCCATAGCTTTTTCTCGGGCGAAACGGTGAATGAAGGCGTCTTCTCGCCGTGAAACGGGCACAGGCCAAGATAGTTCTTGCCCCTTTTCTTAAGGCTTACGTATTCACCGATCACGCCAACAAGATCGGCCTTGTCCTTGATATCTTCTATGGTGGATTTGGGTATCAAACGGTTCTCCATTCGTTGGGCACGAACAGGTCCTGGAATTTGTTAATGGCAAACCTGTCGCTCATCCCCGCGATAAAATCGATGGTGTGCTGAAGTTGATGGTCGCTGTCCTTAATGCCCTTTTGAAAGTCGGCATTGTAGTGGTAGAAACGGAACAACAACCGTAGAAGAATAGGGATCTTGGTCTCTTCTTTTTTTGCAAGCATGTTAGTATAGACGTTCTTATAAAGGAAATCATAAAGTCCGTCAACCGCGTATTGCACGTTTTTGCTAAGCTTGACCTTGTCCTTGCCGCGACTCATCTTTATGATATCACTTACCACGACATCCAGTATTTTGGGTCCCAGTACTTTCATGTGTTTTTTGGGAAGATCTTTTTCCTTCAGAACGCCCGCCCTTAAAGCATCCTCTATGTCATGCCTGATGTAGGCAAAATGATCAGCATATCGGACCACAACGCCTTCCAGGGTATGCGGCCATTCAACTTTCTGCGGATGATAAAGGATACCGTCAATGACCTCGGCGCAAAGGTTAAGCCCTTTCCCGTCCTTTTCAAGGACCTCCACCACCCTTACGCTCTGTTCATTGTGGCGAAAGGTTTTCCCGTGCTGTTTCACTATCTCGCACAGGACATCTTCGCCCCCGTGCCCAAAAGGGGTATGGCCAAGGTCGTGCCCCATGGCAATGGCCTCGGTCAGGTCTTCATTAAGTCCCAGCGCCCGCGAAATGGTCCTGGCTATTTGAGCGACCTCGATGGTATGGGTCAGGCGCGTTCGATAGTGGTCTTCGGCCGGAGAAAGAAAGACCTGTGTCTTGTGTTTGAGCCTTCTAAAAGCTTTGGAGTGGATGATCTTGTCCCTGTCTTTTTGAAAGGCCGTACGAAAAGGGCACTCTTTCTCCTCATGCTTTCTGCCAGCTGTTTTTGAAGAAAGAGTGGCAAAAGGAGAGAG
>JAHJBW010000252.1 GCA_018813405.1 Candidatus Margulisiibacteriota bacterium
GGCCCTGTTCTGGCCGGCGATGATAATGTACAAGGTGCTTGAACTTCTGGCGATGTAAGTCGCGGGGGCTCGCGTATTAAGCCACAAGGGGTGGGCGCTTAAGAAAGCAAAGGCCTCATGTCAACCCAAGAACTGTGTGTTTGCGAGATAACAGAGGCCCTGAAACTGCCGCACAACCTGGCCTGCCATCACCTGAAGCATCTTGCAAAGACAGGTTTCGTCAAGCACCGCAAACAAGGCCGTTTTAGCTTTTACAGCATCAACCGTCGGCCTTTCGTAAATTTTAAAAAAGAATTATACCTGTTATTAGGAGGTTGAAGATGGAACAAGTAGTTCGACAAGAAATACGGCTTAGTTTTTTTGAAAGATATCTAACGGCCTGGGTAATCGGCTGTATTGGACTTGGTATCCTGCTAGGAAAGCTTTTCCCCAGGGCCGCCGTCACCCTTGACGCAATTTCTGTTTATCAAGTCTCCATTCCCATCGCTGTCTGCCTCTTTTTCATGATGTATCCGATCATGGTAAAAATAGATTTTCGCGAGGTGGTCAAGGCTGGCAGGATGCCCAAACCAGTCTTATTGACGCTTTTCATTAACTGGTGCGTTAAACCTTTTACCATGCTGGCTATCGCCACCTTTTTTCTGGGCTTCCTTTTTAAAGGGGCTTTGCCGGGGACCGAAATTTTAAGAAGCGGAGAAACAGTGGAGCTTTTTCGCTCCTATATTTCCGGCTGTATCCTTCTGGGGATAGCCCCCTGTACTGCCATGGTGCTGATCTGGGGACACCTGGCCAGAGGCAATGACGGCCATACCCTGGTTATGGTAGCGATCAATTCGCTGGTTATGCTCTTCCTGTACGCGCCGCTGGGCGGCTGGCTTTTGGGGGTTAATCAGATGCCGATCCCCTGGGAAACGATCGTTCTTTCAGTTTTGGTCTATGTGGGCTTGCCGCTATTGCTGGGATATTATTCCAGAAAGCTTATGATTGCCAGAAAGGGGTTCAAATGGTTTGAAGAAGAATTCATCCATTATCTTACCCCGGTCTCAATTTTTGCTCTTCTGCTTACGCTGGTGCTTTTGTTCTCTTTCAAAGGAGAATTGATCATCAACCAGCCGCAAGTAATATTCCTTATCGCCATTCCGCTTTTTATTCAAACCTGCCTCATCTTTGGCTTGACCTATGTGTTTGCCAGATGGCTGAGGCTGTCCTATGAGGATGCGGCCCCCTCGGCGCTGGTTGGCGCCAGCAACCATTTTGAGGTGGCCATTGCCACGTCCACCGTTCTTTTCGGGTTGTCGTCGGGGGCTTCGCTGGCGACGGTGGTCGGTGTTCTAATAGAAGTCCCTGTCATGCTGGGGCTGGTCTGGTTTGCCAGAGCTACCCGGCCGAGGTTGTTCAAAAATTAAGGACATACGCCCGATTCTTGAGGCTATCGAGCAAAAAGTAAAAGAATTTGCGGCATCCAGCACGCTACATCGTTCTGGAACGGCTGTCTGGGCGTGCTAAAGGCCCTGTTCTGGCCGGCGATGATAATGTACAAGGTGCTTGAACTTCTGGCGATGTAAGTCGCGGGGGCTGGCTTGTCCAGCTCTACGATTTACAGAACAATCGGAACCTTTGGCGCCATATTGGTTTCCAGGGTCCAGGTGACGGCGCTTCCATTTTTTAATCGAAAGACGGTGAAGGTGGCGTTGAATTTCTCCTCCCCAATGTATGCGATGATATCCTTAAGATATCCCCGTGAAGGATGGGCGACGATCTCGTTTTTCAAGGCCTGATCCTCTACCTTCTCCAAGGTCCCGGTAACGCGTACCTGCACATTGGCCTGAAAGTCGTAAGAGCATAATTCTACCCTGGGATTGGCTATGATCTGACGGCACACGTCCTTGATGGCACTGGTGTGGAAAATAATTCCGTCCTCATCGGCACGGAACAAGTGCATACCCCTCACACGGGGCTGGTTCCCATCCATAGTAGCCAAAAAGAATGCTTGATTGCGATTGATGTGTTCAAAAATATCTTGTTTAGTCATGCCTTGCCTCCTGAAAGATTAAAAGTTAATATTACTCACAAAATATTTTATCATTTTCCGCCCGCATTTAAAAGCGAGCCAATTTCGTACAACGTTTCGCGAATATGAGAAGTTGCCGTCGGGAGCTTGCGACCAGAGGCAATTTGGATGGAGCCGAGGGCGGAATCTCATATTCGCTGTTAAGTGCTGTTGCCCCGCCCCTTTTTTTAAAGTGGGCCAAGGATGGCGGGCATGAAAATTTAATTTTCTTTTTATATCCGTTTTTTATTGATTTAACGTTTGAACTCACTGGTTTTTACGGAGCGCCAGCGAGTGCAAAATCTAGTGCAGCGATTTGTTGGCTATTTTTTATCTACCCGACGCTTTTTATTCCTTTTCTAAGCATTTTCTTTTGCTTTTCAGCATATTCGGGTTCACAAGCGTTCATTTTGAGAAGCTCATCATAGGTGGCATCAAATATCTTTA
>JAHJBW010000253.1 GCA_018813405.1 Candidatus Margulisiibacteriota bacterium
GGTTTGTTTAAGCAGTGTTATAATTTAATCTATGAAATGCCCCTTTTGCTTAAAAGATAACGACCGGGTGGTGGAATCGAGGGAAATAGATAACGGCGAAGGCGTCCGCCGCCGGCGCGAATGCATATCCTGCAAAAAGCGTTTCACCTCGTACGAGCGCATAATGGAAAGACCTCTGTGGGTGATCAAAAAGGACAAGGAAAAAGAACTCTACGACCGAAAGAAGATACTGGACGGCCTGACCCGCGCGTGCCACAAGCGGCCCATTTCCTCGTCCATGATCGAAAAGATAGCCCATGACATTGAAAAAGCCCTGCACAAAGAAAAAGGCAGGGAGGTAAAAAGCTCCCGGATCGGCGAGATCATCCTGAAGAGATTGAAGGGCGTTGACCCCGTTGCCTACGTCCGCTTTGCCTCCGTTTACCGCGACTTCAAAGACGTTAAAGGCTTCGCCGAAGAGATAAAGAAGCTGTAGAACATAAAAACCGTCCTTTACTGTGCTATAATTCATTCATGAAAGCACGCAAAAGACCAAAGAAAAGAAAAAAAAAGCTAACAGATAAGGAGATACAGAATAACATCCGCTGGTTCAGCAAATTTCCTCTGGAAAAGCGTCTAACTCTTGCTTTTGAACAGATCAAAGGAATCAATGTTTTAAGGAAACTTAAACCGCAATCATGACAAAACTGATCGAACCGCTGGAATTTCTTAAGACGATCCATCAAAAGGGGGTTCGCTATCTGTTGATCGGCAGACAGGCGGTCATCGCCTATGGGGGACCTGTACAAAGCTTTGATTATGACATCTATATTGACAGCAGCCAGGAAAACCTTGACCTTCTGCTTGGAATTGCCCAGGATTTTGATCTGTTGCCAGGCGTTCGCGAAAAGGAGCTGCAGAAACATTTCAAATTCAGGTTGGAAAATGATTTTGCGCTGGATGTCTTTCGGGCCAAAAAGCTTGGATTGAAAGGTCAAAGCCTGACTTTTGACGAAATGTATGAACGCCGCCAGATACTGAAGGGAGGAAGCGGCCTAAAATTAAACCTTCCGTCCATCGACGATCTGATCTTTTTAAAAAAATTGCGTTCTTCCCCAAAAGACCTTAATGACATTGAATATTTGCAAGCAATAAAAAAAGGCTGACTGCCTCCGTTTACCGCGACTTCAAAGACGTTAAAGGCTTCGCCGAAGAGATAAAGAAGCTTTGATCTTTCTTTTCCCCGCAATTTTAAGTTTTGCATTTTAAACTTTACCCTTCTTGTCAACCACCAAAATCTGCAAAAAGGCCGCGGCAAAAACCCTATATATAGCGGTTGACACGCTAGATGTAGGTGGTTATACTATAATCCCTCGCTATGGTTAGTGAGAGAAGGAGGCATCCAATGAACCCAGTTGCGCTAAAAGACAAACCAAATGTAAAGGCCAGCCACCATGATTCCACCGATCTGGCCCTGTTCGTTAGGACATCCAGCGAAAACATAGTAGGATGGGACCGCAAAAAGATAGTTGACGCCCTGGCAAAAGAAACCGACCTGCCCCGGGACATAGCCGAAATAATAGGCAAAGAAGTGGAACGGCAGCTTTCCGCCCTGCAGCTTGATCGAATTACCGCCCCGCTCATAAGGGAGCTGGTTGACGTAAAACTGCTGGAATACGGCCTTGAAGAAGCCAGAAGAAAACACACCCGCCTGGGAACGCCCTTATATGATGTAAAGCAGATAATACTGAACCCCAACAAGGAAAACGCCAACGTGCCTCACGGTCCGGAAGCCACCAACCTGTCGCTGGCCGAGAATATCAAGAAGGAATTCGCCCTTCTGCATGTCTTTACCCCCGCCATTGCCGACGCCCATATGCGCGGGGACCTGCACCTGCACGACCTGGGCTTTATTGACCGGCCCTATTGCTCGGGTCAGTCCGTGGAATACGTGAAAAAGTTCGGCCTGGACCTGCCCAACGCCCTGTCCATCGCCAAACCTGCCAGGCACGCGGAAGTTTTGCTGGCGCAAATGGTAAAATTTTCGGCCGCCCTGCAGGGTGTTTTTGCCGGAGCAATTGGCTGGGACGCGGTCAACATCTTTTTTGCCCCCTTCCTGACCGGTATGTCGGACAGCGAGGTGCATCAGGTCGCGCAGATGTTGATCTACGAATACTCCCAGCAAGCCGTTGCCAGGGGCGGACAGGCGATATTCTCTGATATCAACTTGTACTGGGAAGTGCCGAAACACTTCGAGAACGTACCCGCCATAGGACCGGGCGGACAGTATACCGGCAAGACCTATGGGGAATATATAAAGGACTCCCAGCGCTTTATCTGGGCGCTGTTCGATGTATATAAGGAAGGCGACGGTTCCGGCAGGCCTTTCTTTTTCCCAAAACCGCTGGTCCACATGACCGAGAAATTCTTCCAGACCGACCGCCACGAAGAATTCCTGATGCACATTTCCGAGGTGGCCGCCATCATGGGGAACACCTATTTTGTCTTTGACCGGGGGGAAACGGCCAAAATATCTGAATGCTGCCGCCTGTCATTTAAACTGGAGCAATCCGACCTGGACGACGCCAAAGAACCCTGGAGGATGAGATATTCCGCCCTGCAGAACGTGACCATCAATCTGCCCAGGATAGCTTACCGGGTAGCCGGTTCTGATGAAAAACTATTCGAAGAAATGGGCAAAATGCTGGAGATGGCCGCCAAAGCCCACATAGAAAAGAAAAAGTTCATAGAAGAGATACTGTCACAGGGTACTAACGGCCCGCTTTCCATGCTGGCCATGAAACGTGACGGACAGCCTTACCTTAGAATGTGGAGGGTCTCTTATCTTATGGGAATACTGGGCCTAAATGAAATGGTGCAGGCCCACAAAGGGAAAGAGCTGCATGAAGGCATCGATGCCCTTAAATTTGGATTGAAGATAATCTCCTTTATGAAGCTTAAATGCGAAGAAATGTCCAAGAAATACGACATGCACTTTGTGCTGGAACAGACACCGGCGGAATCGACCGCCTATCGTTTCGCCAAACTTGATCTGCAGCATTTTCCCGCAAAAACCCAGCAGGTAATAAAGGGGCATCCGGCCACAGGAGAGCTGTATTACACCAATTCCACCTATTTCAACGTTTCACACGCCATGAACCCGATAGACAAGGTAAAACAGGAAGGTCTGTTCCATCCCCTGATAGATGCGGGAGCACTGACCCATGTCTGGCTGGGCGAATCGCGCCCCAATGCAAAGTCGATAGCCAATTTTGTCATAAAGACCATGCGCAATACCGAGAACGCGCAAATAGCCTTTTCACCGGAATTCACCTCGTGCAACGACTGCGGCAAGATAGTAAGGGGCTTAAAAGATACTTGCTCCCATTGTAATTCCGATAACATAGAGGGCATAACCCGGATAACAGGATATTTTTCCAGGATAAAAGGATGGAACAAAGGAAAAAGCGGAGAACTGAAGGACCGGCATCGCAACAAGGAGTTTTTTGATGCCAGCAACTGAAGTCCTAAGCCTGAGGAAAATAGAGGAAACTACCGATCTTTCGGTGTTCGTTAGGACCTCAACCGATACCATTGAGGAATGGAACAATGAAAAGATCATAGGGGCACTGGTAAGGGAAACCGGCATCAAACGCGAGATCGCCACCATCATAGGCGTGGAGGTTGAAAAACAGATAAAGCGCCTGGGGATAAAGACCATCACCTCACCGCTTATAAGGGAGCTGGTGGATGTAAAGCTTTTGGAATACGGGCTTGAAGAAGCGCGCCGCAGGCATACCAGGCTTGGCTCACCGGTCTATGATGTTGCCAGGATAATCTCGCAAAAGAACAAAGAGAACGCCAACACCCCCCACTCTCCCGAAGCCTCCAACCTGACACTGGCCGAAAATATCAAGAAAGAGTTCGCGCTTTTGAACGTTTTTTCTCCCGAGGTAGCTGACGCGCATATGCGGGGAGAGGTCCATCTGCACGATCTGGGTTTTATAGATCGTCCTTATTGTTCTGGCCAATCTATTGAATACCTAAAAAAGTTCGGCCTGGACCTTCCCGACGCGCCTTTTTCCGACGGTCCGGCGGCCAACGCCGAGACCCTGATATCGCATATTGTAAAATTTTCTACAGCCCTGCACGGCCACTTTGCAGGGGCAATTGGCTGGGATGCCGTCAACATCTTCATAGCGCCCTATCTTGAGGGTCTGGCAAACGACCATATAAAAAGCCTGGCGCGCCTGCTGATAACCGAATTTTCCACCATTGCCGTGGCGCGCGGCGGACAGGGTCTTTTTTCGGACCTTAATATCTACTACGAGATACCGAAACATTTTGAAAAGACCCCGGCACTGGGACCGGGAGGCAAGCCCACCGGCAAGACCTACGCGGAATATAAAGAGCTGTCGCAAACCTTTGCCCGGGCCATGTTCGAGATCTATCTGGAGGGCGATGGCGCAGGCAGGCCTTTCTTTTTCCCAAAACCGCTGGTCCACATGACCGAAAAATTCTTTACCGAGAAAGGGCATGAGGATTTTTTGGTGCTGATATCACACGTGGCCGCGGAAATGGGCAATACCTACTTTGTTTTTGACCGCGGCGATACCGCCAAGATATCCGAATGCTGCCGCCTGTCGTTCAAGCTTGAGCAATCGGACCTTGATGACGCCAAAGAACCCTGGAAAATGAGGTATTCAGCCCTTCAGAATATTACTATCAACCTGCCGCGAGCCGCCTATCTGGCTCAAAATGATGATGCCCTGCTTTTTGAGAACATTGAACGACTGCTTTCGATATGCGCACATGCTCATATCGAGAAAAGAAAGTTCATCGAATCACTGCTGGCCGAGGGTTCGAGCGGCCCCCTTTCCCTGCTGTCACTTAAAAGGGACGGCGAATCCTACCTGAGGATGCGCAGGGTAACGCACCTTATCGGCATACTGGGGCTTAACGAACTGGTCCAGGCGCACATGGGCAAAGAACTTCACGAAAGCGACGAGGCGGTCAAATTTGGGCTGAAGGTGATCTCTTTTATGCGGCTTAAATGCGAGGAACTGTCAAAGAAGCACAACCTGCATTTTGTGCTTGAGCAAACACCGGCGGAATCAACCGCCTATCGTTTCGCCAAGCTTGACATGAAACACTTCCCGGCCGCTGCGGCAAGGGTGGCCAAAGGCAATCCCTCCGCCAGCGAGATATACTATACCAATTCCACCTATTTCAATATCCAGTATCCCATGAACCCGATCGACCGCGTAAGGAAGGAAGGCCTCTTTCATCCCCTCATCGACGCGGGCGCGCTTACACATGTCTGGCTTGGTGAGAGCAGGCCAAACGCGAAGTCAATCGCAAATTTTGTGGTAAAGACCTTCAGGGAAACGCAGAACAGCCAGATAGCCTTTTCTCCCGAGTTCACAGCCTGCTCGGACTGCGGGCGAACCAGCCGGGGGCTTTCCGACAGCTGTTCAAATTGCCAATCCGAGAACATAGAAGGCATAACCAGGATAACCGGCTATTATTCCCGCGTGGCGGGATGGAACAAAGGCAAGGTCGGGGAATTAAAGGACAGGTTCAGGACAAAATTGTAAAGGAGCGACAATCATGGAGATCAAGGTATTCGGCAAAGATGGATGCGAGTTCTGCAAGACCACGGTAAAAAAGTTTGAGACCTTCCTGAAAAGGTGGGGCATTAACGAAACCGAAGCAAAATTGTCGTTCATCAACATGAGCACGGTGGACGGCCTGGCTGAAGGCGCTTTTTATTCGGTAAGCAAGATACCCGCGACAGTGATCGAAAAAAGCGGCGAGCAGATTGCCCGATGGGACGGCAAGGTGCCGCTTTCAGAGGAATTCAAAGAACACTTTGCCTGCTTGACCCCAAAGGACGCTACCCAGGTCAACTGACAAGCTATCTGCGTGGTTTTATAAGGATGGCGTTGCTGACTTTTCTAAGAGAGCCGTCGGCCGGCACA
>JAHJBW010000031.1 GCA_018813405.1 Candidatus Margulisiibacteriota bacterium
GAAGAAAAAAGGATTTTTGATCGTTCCCCGCCTTTGGAGCGACCCCCACTACAATGTTCCGGAAAAGATCGCGCTTTTAAATGGATATCCTATTGTGGTCTTTGAGGGTGAAGAGATAACCGGGTATCCCGATGATATAGCCCTTACTGCCGCGGCCCTTAAAAAGAACAATGTAAGGTATGGAAATATAGAAATAATCAAGCAGGACGGCGACGCCAGACTGAAGGCCCTGATGGGCGAGAGCGTTGTTCGAGTCCATTCCGTCCCGCGGGACGAACTATTAAAGCTGAACAAGGAGCAAACCCTTGACCGCTTCGACCGCGCGGTGAAAGAGCGCGGCATCCGCATGATCTATGTCAGGCCGTTCCTGCCGCCGCAGATAACGGAAGAGCCCGTCTCTTACAATCTTAACTATGTAAAGGAAATATCCCAAAACATCCTGAATTCAGGCTATTTACTGGGTACGGCTTCAGCCCCTTCCAAACTTGTCCCGGCCGGCTGGCAAATACTTTTGCTGGGCATTGGAACAATCGCGGTAGCCCTGCTTTTATTGAACGCTTTTGTCGCGGTCAAATGGTATTGGGCCTGGCCGTTTCTGGTCGCGTCTCTTTTTGTAATGCTTTTCGTCGGGGCAGGCAGCCCTGGATATCCGCTGGAAAAGGGCCTGGCCCTGCTGGCGGCAATAGTATTTCCCGCGTACGCGGTTGTTTCCAATTTTGGCAGGAAGGTGCCAGACAATCTTCACCCCCTGCTTTTTTCGCTTTATATCGTAGCCAATTCAGTTATTGACACTGTTCTTGGCATCTTTATCATAGTCGGGCTGTTGTCCAATCTTGATTTCATGCTCACGGCTCAGACCTTCTCCGGCGTCAAGTTCGCGCTTTTGATACCGGTCTTTCTGGTCGCGTTCTATTTCTTTATAAAAAGGTCGCCTGACGAGCATCTTGGGTTGCGGGACATTTGGGGCCGCGTGGTTGAGACCCTTGATCAAAACGTAAAGGTGTTTTATGTGGTCATGGCCCTTGCGGTACTGGGCGCCCTGTTCGTCTTTGTGGCGCGCAGCGGTAATTTTTCCCTGCCCGTGCCAGCCGCAGAAAAATGGTTCAGGACATTGCTTGAAAATTCGCTTACGATCCGGCCGCGCACAAAAGAATTCCTGGTCGGTTATCCTTTCCTTTTTCTTTCCGCGTATTTACTGCTAAAGGGAAAACGCGAATGGCTGTGGGTAACACTGTCTCTGGGGGTCATTGGACTTATCTCACTTACCAATACGTTTTGCCATGTACATACCCCGCTCAGTATCTCTGTCGCGCGTTCAATGAACGGCATGGTACTTGGTGCCGTGGTCGGCTTCCTGCTGATATGGTTCATAAATTTGCTATCGCGAAAAAAGGCATGAAAAAATATTGTCTCTCGGGTTATTACGGTTTTTCAAATACCGGCGATGAGGCCATATTGCAGGCCGTAAGACAACAGCTTCAACCGGATGTTGTAACGGTGCTTTCCAAAGACAACCGCTTCAACATAAAGGCCATCCTTGATTGTGATATTTTTATATCCGGCGGCGGCGGGCTTTTCCAGGATACAACCAGTTCGCGCAGTTTTTACTATTACATATTTTTATTGCGGCTGGCGCAGTTGTTCGGCAAAAAGACCTGTGTTTTGTCACAAAGCATCGGACCCCTAAAAAGCTCTCTCAATAGGCGGATACTCAAAAAGGCTCTGCTCAAAACGAATATACTTTCTGTTAGGGACCTGGCTTCGGTCGAGCTGTTGCGGCAAATTGGCGTCCCGGAAAGCAAGATCATCAAAAGCGCAGATCCAACCTTTTTATTAAGAACGCCGAACGCCCAACGCCGAACACAGTCCAACCCTTTTCTGGGTGTATCGGTAAGGCGCGGGGAATTTGATGAACGAGCGGTGGCCATGGCCCTGGACAGCTTCAAAAACAAATATCATGCCGAGATACTTTTTATCCCATTTCAGGTGCCGCAAGATGTTGAGGCCTCAAAAAAAATTATTTCGCTTATGAAAACCGAAGCCGGCCTGGTTACCAGTCCTCATAGTCCGCAGGAGATACTGAAATTGATAGGGGAGATGGACCTTTTTTTGGGAATGAGACTGCATTCTCTGATATTCGCTTGCATTAATTCTGTGCCAATGACAGGTATTCCATATGACCCAAAGGTAAGCTCTTTTTTGGAAGAAGCTGGCCAGTCCGTCTTTTCCCCTGACTGCCTTGAACAGATATGGGTCGACCGCGAAAAGATCAAGGCAAAGCTTTCAAAAAATCTTGGGCGCATGCGCGACCAGGCCTGGAAGCCGTTCAACTCTCTTTGTAAACTCTAGTTACCGCCCACAGGATGGAAACCGATGCCACAAAGAAAACAGCGTAAAGCACGCTTTTGGGCATGGCCATATAGGCTGGCTGGCCTATGTTGTTGGCTATAAGATAATTTGAAATATCGTAGAAGATGTATATGGCAAAAGTGATCGCAAAGCACCAGCCGTACGATTTCTTCTTCTTTATGGCCAGCAGGATCGAAAACACCAGAGCGGCTGCCTCGAGCAATATGGAAACGGGTTGCAGTATAAGGGCAAAAGTCATGTGAAATTACCTCCTTCTAAAATAGATCATAATGAAAGGGATCAGAGCATAAATTAGTGTGCTCCAGGCGGGAGTGAAAAACGATATGCCGATAGCCACTATGGAAAGGCAGGGGATGAGCAGTCCGGCACGATTTGACCTTTTGATATGCTCCTCAGGAAGCTGTTGGTCCACAAGTTTATGATCTTTAGTGGAATATCTCCAGAGCAAATTATAAAGAATGCCGATGATGAACAGATGGCATTCAAAGAACACCACCGCGATTTGTATGCTGTCGTAATCGTCCAGCAGCGAGGTTGTAAAAGGTATCAGGGCGGCAAACATGAGTATTATGATGTTCAGCCACAGCGTCACGCTGTCCGTGCGCTTTATGTGATGATAAATTTGATGATGCACTATCCAAAAAGTTGCCAGTATGACAAAACTTAAACCATAATTCATCAGGCTGGGTATAAGAGCTATCAGCTGGGGCCACAGCGCGTGGACCGCGAACTGGGAGGGAATGAGCGGAACGTCAATGTTGAGCGCCAGAAGGGTCATGGCAATGGCGAAAATACCGTCAGTCAAAGCCTCGATCCTATTGGTGGTGAGATAATTATTTGTCAGATTTTCCGTCATTTCACTCCTTTAAAAAGAACCAACTGATTATACATAATATTTATGATATAATTCAATCAAAATTTTTACGGGAGAAACCAACCATGAAAAAACGGTATATAGTTATAATTGCCATTGCCTGTGTTTTGCTGGTCGCGGGCCTGGGGTTTGCAGGGTTCAGCTTTTATCAGGTCCAAATGGAAAAGAGCAAGACTATCACCATTGGCGCTTTATTGCCCTTAACCGGCAAGCTGTCTTCTTCTGCCGAAGACGGCAAAGCAGGATTGCAAATCGCCTTGCGCGATATCCTTAAGGACTTGAAAGACAGGGGGTCCAACAAGACGGTCAAAGTGCTGGTCCAGGATACCAATCTTAACGCGGCAAATGCCCTTACTAAAATGCGTGATTTTGCCAAAAAGAACGAAGTAAAATTCATAATTGGACCAATGTCCAGCGATATAGTGTTGAGCCTCAATAAGTATGCTGTCGAGGATGGTGTTGTATTGATAAGCCCCACCAGTTCGGCCCCGGGGCTGTCTGTTCCCGGAGATAACCTCTTCCGATTGGTGTCCGACGATATTCACCAGGCCCAGGCGGTGGCCACTCTTATGAAAGAAGATGGGATCAACCTGGTCGTGCCGATATCCAGAGGGGATGTTTGGGGTGATGAGTTCAGACAGGCCTTTATTGACAAGTTCGAGGCGTTGGGCGGTGAGGTCATCGAGGGTGTCAGGTACGATGTCAGCAACGAGGACTTTACAGACGAGCTTGACACCCTGACAGGAGTGGTGAATCTTTCCAGCAGAAAAAGCGGCAAAGGAAGTGTTGCCGTGCTGGTCCTGGCATTTGACGAAGTAATTAAAATATTCAAGACAGCTTCCAATATCAGGCCCTTATCTCAGACCAAATGGTATGGTTCAGACGCGATAGCGCTCAACAAAAGCCTGCTGGCAGACGCCGAGGCCGCGGCTTTCGCGGAAAAGGTAGGGCTTCCTTGCCCTGTCTACGCGTCCGGCGAGAACGAGATCTCCAGTCGTTTGCAGAAAGAAATATCCGACATTTTGCAAAGGGAACCTTCCATCGCGGCCCTCACTTCATATGACGCCCTTCAGCTGGCTGTCGAGGCCAGCATTGTTTCAGGGTTTTCAAAGGACATCAACGTTCTCAAGACCGCGCTGTTTCAGTGCGCTGACAGTTTTTACGGCGCCACCGGATGGTGTGCTTTTAACGCTGAGGGAGACAGGAAAATTGCCAACTATGATTTTTGGGCCATTGCGGATGGCCAGTGGAAAAGGGTAGCCAGATTCCAGAGCGATGATAATTTTGGCAATCGTCTTATAAGGTTCGCTGATTAGGAGAAACCCTTGAGAAAGAGGCTTGTTATAACCTTTTTGCTGGTGGCCACGGCAGTAACTGCCGCGTTTGGAGTTGCCAGTCTTCAACAAAAAAAGATAATCGGCGGGTTATTTTCGCTTTCCGGAAACTGGTCAATACTTGGCAAGAACAGTGAGGCAGCTGTCTACATAGCTATCGAGGACGTCAACCAGTATTTTTACAAAAAAGGTTCTTACATGCGCCTGAGGCCGCTAATAGATGATACGAAGCTAGAACCCGACCGTGCCTTGCAGTTGTTCATTGCCACTGCCGACAGGGGAATAAAAGTGGTAATAGGCCCGCAGTCGAGCGAGGAGCTTGAAAAAATAAAAGATTATGCCGACATGCACGGTGTGATATTGATCAGCCAGAGCAGCACAGCTCATTCGTTGGCCATTCCCAGCGACAATATTATCCGTATGTGCCCTAGCGATATCAAAGAAGGAGAAGCCATCTCCACCCTTATGTGGGACCAGGGCATTAAGGCCTTTATCAGTATGGCTCGCAACGATGCTGGCAGTCAGGAACAGCAAATGTCCACCAAAAAGGCTTTTACGGCCGCCGGAGGAGAAGTAGCAGGGGGTGTCCAATACTCGCCGGATGCCAGTTCTAATTTTGCAAATGATCTTAATTATCTCGATGGGTTGGTAGGCCAGGCGATCGGTAAATATGGCGCAGAGGGTGTGGCAGTATACCTGACCGCCTTTGACGAGGTTGCAACTATATTTAAAGAAGCCTCTTCATCTAAATACAAAAATCTGGGCAAAGTAAGATGGTATGGCAGTGATGGGTCTGCCATGAGCCTGGCGTTGATAAAAGATGCCAGAGCGGCAGAATTTGCAGAGCAAGTTGGATTTCCCTGTCCTCTTTTCGGTCTTTTTGATGCCAACAAAGCAAAATGGGAGCCTGTCAAGAAAAAGATAAAAGAATGGACGGGTGAAGAAGCCGACGCTTTTGCCCTGGCCGCCTATGACGCGGTCTGGCTTGTGGCCCTGGCATATGACTCGCTGGACGACGGGAATGTAGACGACCTGAAGAATGCGATAATCAGACAGTCATATGTTTACGAGGGGATTACGGGTCCTGTTGTGCTGGATGTTTCCGGCGACAGGAAATACGGGTTCTTTGACTTTTGGGCCGTAAGAAAAGTGGGTGGAAAGTATCAGTGGGTCAAGATCGGAACCTTTGACGATTCACCGGAAAGCCCCAGGCATCTGATCTTATTAAATTGACATCCGCTCTCTGGGATATGATATAATTATTCCGAAAAAAGGTCGAAGTTAATGGTTGAAACCCATTAATGCGGGAAATATTTTAAGGAGAAATGGAAGATGAAAAGCATTTTTGTAGGTAATCTCCCCTGGTCAGTGACCGATGCCGACCTTCAGACAAAGTTTTCTGAGTTCGGCAATGTCTTGTCCGCCAGGGTTATTACAGACAAATTCTCCGGCAGATCACGAGGTTTCGGATTTGTTGAGATGGAAGACGCCGACGCCGAAAAGGCAGTTGCCGCCATGAACGGTAGTGACTGGAACGGCAGGAAAGTTACTGTCAACGAAGCCAAGCCAAAAACTGATAGGCAAGGATAATTTAGTTAAAAAAAATAAAAGGCGCCGATGATATTCGTTATCGGCGCCCTTTTTTATGTTGGTCCGGGTTCCCTGGTTATTGAGTCGACTGAGGCTGTTTTTGCGTTTCCAGCTTCTTGAACCCTTCGGGTATTTCAAAAAGTGACGCGTCCTGCTTGCCCCTCTTTAGGTTTACATATTCGCTGGTCCATTTACCATTAACATCGCTCATCTTTACGGGGATATTGTCTTTGGTCAGCCACTGGTATATTGAAAGCTCCGGTCCGTTAGGATTGGGCTTATAGGCAACCATATACTTAATGCATTCAACACCGTTCATGGTCTCTTTCCCCTGGTTCTCGCGTTTGATCTCGCCGGGAAGCTTGTCAGCCTTGGTCATTGCCATTTGCTCTTCGGAAAGGGCCTGTTCCATGTACATTTTCTGGTCAGGCATAAGCAGCCAGACCACCTTTTTGTCTTCTCTGACAATAGTGATCATTTTTCCGCCCGGTGTCTCTGCTTCCATGCGCCATTTGCCGTTGTCCACATAGGTGGTGGCCTTTTGCGTCATGCCGCCGACCTTGGTGACCGAATCCGCGGAAAATTGCCAGTTAGAGGTGTTCCTGGCAGGAGAACACGAGACCGCCACAAAACATACCAGTGAGACCAATAATCCATAGGCCATTAACTTTTTTATCATTTTTATGCTCCTTTATAGCTAATTTACCATAGAATACAGGAATCAGCAAGGCTGGATGTGGTATAATGCCGCCATGCCTGAACTACAGCGTTTCGGTGAGAATGGTATCATGTACAGGCACTGGCCTTGCGAAAGGACCAGGGCGGTACTTCTGCTTGTTCATGGCATGGGCGCCCACACCAGTCGCTGGGATTTTCTCGCAAAGCATTTTGCAGGCCATGGCGTGGCTTCCTACGGCATTGAGCTAAAGGGTTATGGACGCACGCCCGAAAGGCCAAGAGGGCACGTAGACTCTTTTGATATCTACTATCGTGACATCCTTCAACTGCTCGATCTTGCCAAATCAGAAAATCCCGGTAAAAAAGTATTTCTGCTGGGCGAGAGCATGGGAGGCCTTATTGCTTATGTAACAGCCTGTTTGTATCCCGATTCTTTTTCCGGCCTCATTATGATCTCACCGGCCTTTGGCAATGCCATGAAATTTCCTTTCTCAGCGTACTTAAAACTTCTCCTTTTTGTGCTTTTTAATCCTCAGCTCACTATCGATGTGCCGTTCACCTCGGCCATGTGCACCCGGGACGAAGAATACCGAAAAATAATGGATGCTAACCCTGACGAATGGCGCCAGGCCAGCCTGAAAACCTTGATGATCATTCTTTTTGAACAGTTAAGGTCAAAGAAGCTGGGAAAACGCCTAAAGATACCGACGTTATTTTTAATTGCTGGCAAGGACATGGTGGTGGACAAACATGCCAGCCAGAAGACGCATAATAGCCTGGGGCTCGCCGATAAATCCTACATTGAATATCCAGACATGCACCACGCCCTTTCTATAGATTCTGGCAAAGAGAAAGTTTTTAAAGACCTTCTTGACTGGGTGGAGAAGAGGATCTAGTGCGATACATCCTAGCCATCGACCAGGGCACCACCGGCAGCCGCGCAGTAGTGTACGACAAAAAGGGCAGGTGCGTCTGCAGCGCCTATCAAGAATTTCCCCAATATTTCCCAAAGCCGGGCTGGGTAGAGCACGATCCGGAAGAGATATGGCAAAGCGTTAATGCCGTCATCCAAAAGGTTTTGGCCCGGGTGCCGGCCGCTTCCATAACCGCCATCGGCATTACGAACCAGCGCGAGACCACAGTGTTGTGGGACAAAAAGAACGGCCAGCCGCTTTATAACGCCATTGTCTGGCAATGCCGCCGCACAGCCGAGCGCTGCCAAAGGCTCAAAGCCAGGCGCGGCATGTCGGCAATGATAAAGGAAAAGACAGGGCTTCCGATCGATGCCTATTTTTCCTCCACAAAACTGGAATGGCTACTGGCCAGGGTCAAGGGGGACAACGTTGCCTTTGGCAATACAGACGCATGGCTGTTGTGGAAGCTTACCGGCGGCAATACACATGCCACTGATTATACAAACGCCTCGCGCACCATGCTCTTCAATATTAACAAGCTTGAATGGGACGGGGACCTTCTAAAGTTCTTCAAAGTGCCGTCACGCATTCTTCCCCGGGTACTGCCTTCTTCCGGAGAATTTGGCAGGACTGTGAAGATAGGAAGACTGCCGGCAGGCATTCCCATTACCGGCATGGCTGGCGACCAGCAGGCCGCGCTTTTCGGACAGGCTTGCTTTGAACCGGGCACCAGCAAGAATACTTACGGTACCGGTTCCTTTCTACTTCTCAATACCGGGTACAAAAGAGTAAATTCCAGGCATGGCCTTATTTCAACTCTTGCCTGCGGGCCCGAAGGCAAGCTTGCTTATGCATTGGAAGGCTCTGTTTTTATAGCGGGAGCCGCCATTCAATGGTTAAGGGACCAGTTGGGCATTATCAAGAACTCAGCGGATTCCGAGAAAATGGCAACCGCGGTAGCGGACAATGCCGGGGTATATTTTGTGCCTGCATTCGTGGGCCTAGGCGCCCCTTACTGGGACCAGCAGGCACGCGGCACCATCTGCGGCTTGACCCGCGGCGCCAGCCGTTCTCATCTGGCGCGGGCCGCGCTCGAGGCAATGTGCTATTCTACCCGCGATGTTTTTGACACCATGAGAAGGGAATCCGGCATCCGCATGAAAGAGCTGAAGGTTGACGGTGGTGCGGCGTCCAATAATTTTATTTGCCAGTTCCAGGCAGACATTCTGGGAATGCCGGTCTCACGTCCACGGGTCATCGAGACCACCTCGCTTGGCGCGGCCTATCTGGCGGGACTGGCTGTCTCATACTGGCGTGATTCAAAAGAGATAAAAAAGTTCTGGGCCCAGGACCGCGATTTCAAACCTTCAATATCCAAAGGCGCCGCAGATTCACTTTACCGGGGATGGCTCAATGCCATCAAAAAGACCCGTGCTTGATGTCGCCATTATAGGCGGCGGTGTTACAGGGGCCTCCATTGGCCGCGAGCTTTCGCGCTACAGGCTAAAGATCGCGCTTTTTGAGAAAGAAGAAGAGCTGGCCTTTGGTGTTTCCAAAAGCAACAGCGGCATAATACATCCCGGCACCCAAAATCCTCCCGGCTCATTAAAGGGCAGGCTTTGTGTCGAAGGCAATCGGCTGACCCGCGAGATCGCCCGGGAGCTTGGTGTAGAGTATAAAGAAGTAGGAGAGCTGATCGTTATTTTCTCCAGCAGTGAAATGCCGCGGCTTATGAAGATAAAAGAGGACGCGGAGAAGCTGGGTGTAAGCGGCATGAGCATCGTAGACCGTGACTGGCTGAAGGAGCATGAGCCAAACCTGAATCCCGAAACAGTTGCGGCGCTCTACGCTCCTCAAGCGGGAATAATTTCCCCATACAGATGGGTGTACGATCTGGCAGGAAACGCCGCCAGCAACGGTCTTCAAATATTCCTCTCGACGGCAGTAACGGGCATAAAAAAGAACGGCGGCGCCTTTGAGATCGTTACCAATAAAAAGACCTATTCGGCGAAGTTCGTGGTCAATGCCGCCGGATTGTTCGCGGACGATGTTGCCAGAATGGTTGGTGTGTCCGACTTTCTTATCAAACCACGGAAGGGGCAGGAATTCCTGCTCGATAAAAAGCGTGAGAACATTACGAACCACCTGATATTTCCTCTGCCTTCAGCGACCTCCAAGGGCATACTGGTCATAAAGACGGCTGACGGCAATCCCATGATAGGGCCCACTGCCGAAGATATCGACGACAAGCATGACCTTTCCACCACTGACGAGGGACTGAGGACTGTGCTGGAGAGCGTAAAAAAGCTTGTTCCCTCAATAGAGGAAAACGACATCATCTCGTATTTTGCGGGGCTTCGTCCCGTGGCCGGTACAGATTTCATAATACGCCATGAAGATTCGGTCCCGGGTTTCATAAATGCGGCTGGCATCCAGTCGCCGGGACTTTCCGCTGCGCCCGCCATTGCTTTGATGGTTGCCGGTTTGCTTAAAGAGAACGGTCTGCCTATGCGGAAAAAACTCTTTTTCAACAGGAAGGGCCGCGGAAAGCTTCCCAGGACGGGAGAGGTGGTCTGCCGCTGCGAAAATATCTTTGCCGGCGAGGTAAGGGATGCTATAAGGCGCGGCGCCAGGACGCTGGATGGCATAAAGTTCCGCACGAGGGCGCAGGCAGGCCGGTGCCACGGGGGATTTTGCACCACCAGGATAATGAAGATCATGGAAGAGGAATTGGGCGTGAGCGCGGCCGAAATAACCAAACGGGGCAGGGGATCGGAGATAATAAACGATGAGAGAGCGTGAGCTGGTGATCGTGGGTGGTGGTCCGGCAGGGCTAGCCGCCGCCGTTTCCGCTGCCGAAAACGGGGTAAAGGATATTCTGCTGCTGGAACGCGACCAGTACCTGGGCGGCATACTCAACCAGTGCATCCATACCGGCTTTGGTCTGCATCATTTCAAAGAAGAGTTGACCGGCCCGGAATACGCGGAGCGTTTCATCAGGCAGATAATGGGCCTGAAAGGAGTGGAGGTCAGCTTGAAGTCGTTTGTGGTCAGCCTTAATCGCAATAAAGAACTAGCTTACCTCAAGCCTGGCGCCTCAGAGTCCGTCAAGGCCAGGGCGCTTATTATGGCAACAGGTTGCCGTGAAAGGACACGGGAGATGGTTCATATTGCCGGGACCCGTCCTTCAGGCATATATCCCGCCGGCCTTGCGCAAAAGATGATAAACATAGAAGGCTGGCTTCCCGGCAGGGGGGTAGTGATAATCGGCTCGGGCGACATAGGCCTTATCATGGCCAGAAGGTTTACTCTTGAAGGCGCAAGGGTAGGCGGTCATCGAGATACAAAAAGAAAGCCGCGGCCTGGTGCGCAATGTGGTGCAATGCCTGGAGGATTTTGAAATACCACTTTATTTGGGCCATCGCGTGGCCAGGATAAACGGCCGTGACAGGGTGGAAAGCGTGGAGGTCGAGGAAATGGCCGCGCCGGGTAAATCGTTCAAGATCGACTGTGATACGGTGCTTATGTCGGTCGGGCTGATACCCGAGAACGAGCTTATCGAGATGGCCGGA
>JAHJBW010000032.1 GCA_018813405.1 Candidatus Margulisiibacteriota bacterium
CCAATAGCACGCTGGCGATAGATATCTCCCAGCAAATCAGCGCCAGGTATACGCCCGAGCTGTGCGCCGGCTATGAATGGGCGCAGGATGGCCTAGCCTTCAGGCTGGGTTTTGCCGACTCGGCGCTCACCGCGGGTGCTGGCTTCACCGCATTGCTTCCCCAAACCAAAGGCGGCACGGCCAGCCTCGCCAGCTCAGCTAGGCGGGCGTCCGTAGATTATGCTTATGTGCAGCAATCGTCGCTCTCGCGAGAGAATGTGCACAGGGTATCGCTAACGGGGAGCTGGTAGATCCCCGCAACCCCCGCAGGCAAGACGCGTCTTGACAAATGGGGGTCGGGTCAGTAAGCTACAATTAAACTATGTTCAACCTGCGAATGCTTAAAGTCTCGGACAAGCTGATCTGGATAGCTGTCTTTTCCCTAATAGCCATCAGTATGCTCCTTATATTTTCCGCTTCGTTCAACGCGCAGACAAAAGCCGGCGGCGATGTTTTTCTTTTTGTCAAAAAACAACTGCTCTCACTGGTAATAGGCCTGGTCTTCATGGCGGGCGCGGCTTATCTTGATTACAACCACCTTAAAAAACTGGCCTGGCCTTTGTACGGGGCCATGATCTTGATACTGCTGGCTGTTCTTTTTGTTGGGACCACCACTGCCGGCGCGCAGAGATGGCTCTCACTTGGACCGTTATCTTTTCAACCGTCCGAGGTGTCCAAGTTGATCCTTATCATTACCCTGGCTACATTCTTTGCCAGGCGTGAGGAGGGCGTTAATATTTTTTCCGCCCTGGTCATAGCCGGTATTCCCTTTTTGCTTATCTTTAAACAGCCCGATCTGGGTACCGCGCTGGTCTTTATTGCCATCTCGGTCGGCATGCTGGTGTGGGCCAAGGCGTCGCCCACCTTGCTGGCCCTTATCTTTACACCGTTCTTTTCTCTCATTTTTCTGCAAAATATTTACCTCTGGGGATTTTACGTGGTCTTTTTATGGGGCTTGTTGTATTTCTCCAGGGTCAGGTTGATAGACATGATCGGTATAATGGGCGTGAACATGGCGGTGGGCATAGGCTTTCCGTATTTATGGAGAATGCTAAAGCCTTATCAACAGATGAGAGTGATCTCTTTCCTTAACCCCGGGCTTGATCCTCAGGGTACGGGCTACCATACACTTCAATCAAAAATAGCGATCGGCGCGGGAGGGCTTTTTGGCCGCGGGTTCTTGAAAGGCAGTCAGACCCAGCTCCAGTTCATACCCGAACAGCACTCTGATTTTGTCTTTTCCGTGGCGGGTGAAGAATTTGGCTTTCTGGGGTCGTTCCTGATGCTTTCTTTGTTCGTCACGCTCATCTGGCGATGTATCCGAATAGCTGACGAGGCTCCTGACCGCTACGGCAGTCTGCTGGCGGCCGGCATTGCTGTGATGCTGGGCTTTCACTTCCTGATATCAATGGGCATGACGCTGGGGCTTTTGCCTGTAGTGGGGATCCCGCTTCCTTTTGTCAGCTTCGGCGGCACTTCTTTGATCGTGAATCTTACAGCTATAGGGATTATCCAAAGTATAGCTATGCGTAGACAAAAGCTGATATTCTGAAGACGCGTTGTGCGTAAGGGGTTAGGCGTGGAGGCGAAACGTGTGACGTCCTGCGTTTGGCGTAGGGGCGAAACGTATTGCGTGAAGCGTAGGGCGGGGAATATAACGTTTATTGGGGGGATGTAGTATGAAGCAAGAAAACCTGTGTAATTGACCAGTATGTGATCGACCAAATATCACTTTCGAAAACATCACTGGGTTAGACCGCATTAAATATAATTGTCCAATCTGCGGGAGATTTTCATTTAGCCGTACCCTTTTTGGGTCATTTTCCAGCATACGAGAAAAATATAAAGGAAAACTATTTCTTATGCAGGGTTACATAAGAAACAAAAATGAAGAGGGAATTGATGTTTATTTTAGTACTGTTGAGTTTGAGAAGATGTTAAATAACTTACATCCTTTAAGTGTATTCAAAAAAATAGATGAATTGCTGATTTATATGGAAAAAAATTCAAGTATCTTTGGAAAATATTTCCCTTTTGGTACTGATCCCGATAAATATTATCCAATAATTTTTGCCAAAGATCAAAATGAACTAATTAATATTGTTAACGCTGCTACAAAAATGGGATATTTACACCCATCTCCAAACAATAAAAAATTTTCCCTAGACATTAAAGGATATGAAAGAATCGCGCAAATAAAAGCTTTTCCAGAATATTCAAATAAATGTTTTGTTGCGATTGATTTTGCTGATGAATATGACTCAGTTTACAAACAAGCGATAGAACCCGTTTTGAGGACTAAAGATTTTGAACCTATTTATTTAAAAGAAAAAGATCACAACAAATTAATTGATGATGAAATAATTGTTGGGATTGAATCCAGCCGCTTTATTATTGCTGAATTTTCTTCAGTGAATCCAAATGTTTATTTTGAAGCTGGCTATGCTCGAGCCTTAAATTTAGAGGTAATAGGGCTATGTAGTGAGAGGGCTTATAATGATGAAAAACTCCAATTTGATGTTGAGCATTATTCTGCAATAATTTATAAGGATTTAGAGGAATTAAGAAAAAAATTAGTCAAAAGGATAGATGCGACTGTTTTGGTTCGTTCCAAACGCCAACATGCCTGACGCTCCACGTTTCGCCCCTACTCCTTACGCCAAACGCTTGACGCTCAAATATAGCGAATCTCGTCACCCACTGTCCAAAAACACTACACTACTTCGCCCTTCGTCCCCCTACGCTAAAGCTTCGGAGGACTCGTGGCTTCGTAGTGCAAGCACATAACTTGGCATTTTCATAGGATTTTTCAGGCCATGGCCTCCGAAGTCTCTCGACAAGCTCGGGACGGAGGAGGCTGGCATGAAAATTGCTAGTAGATGGGTAAGGAGGATCAATTATGAATGAAGAAATCAAAAGTTATCAAAACCTGGATGTGTATAAGAACAGTTACAATGGAATGTTGATCATTTTCAAGAGAATATTGCCAACTTTGCCTCCTGAAGAAAGATATGATTTATCTGACCAATTAAGACGCTCCAGCAAGGCAATTCCGAGGCTAATAGCTGAAGGACATAGCAAAAGACACCAAAAGAGAGGCTTCATCAAATATCTTGATGACGCACATGCTGAATCAAATGAAACGATCGTTTCTCTCCAACAGGTAAATGATCTTTATTTTGTTGAGAGAAATAAGGGATTATTAACAGAATTAGCCGATCTTTACGATAAAATCAGTCGTCAATTATATAATTTGAAAAAGTCATGGGAACGGCGTTATGAGTATGGCGTTGAGCGTAAAGGCGAAACGCGCGGCGTCAAGCGGTACGCGTAACACACCACGCATTACGTTTCGCCTCATGCCTTACGCCTTACGCTTGACGCTCCGATTGAATTCCCCCCACAACTGCGTTAGAATGTAAGAATGTCGGAAGAAAGAATACCGCCGCAAAACCTTCACGCGGAACAGTCCGTTATAGGATCGATGCTCATTGACAAAAATGCCACGGTAAAAGCCATTGAAATGCTTGGCGCCGACAGCTTTTACCGGGATGCCCACAGATATATATTTGAGGCCATCATCGAACTGTTCGACAAGGGCGAAGCCGTTGATATGGTGACGGTGACGGAAATACTTAGAAAGAACGGCAAGCTCGAGGCCGTGGGCGGGTCTGTCTATGTTGCCGACCTTATCAACTCGGTGCCAACCTCTGCCAACATCAACTATTACGCCAAGATAGTGGAAGAAAAGGCCATATTACGCCGTTTGATCGATGCCGGCACCATGGTGGTCAAAGAAGCCTTTGACGAGCCGGACAAGGTGGATGGCGTGCTGGACAGGGCGGAAAAGATGATATTTGACATAGCCCTTAAAAGGGTTAAACAGGGATTTTACAAGGTAGATTCCATACTAAAGAACGTGCTGGATAAAATAGACAGCATGTACGGCCAGCAGGATACCCTTACCGGGACACCCTCTGGATTTCCGGACCTGGACGGCATGACCGGCGGCTTTCAGCCAGCCGATCTTGTGATAGTGGCGGCCCGCCCCTCGGTGGGAAAGACCGCGCTGGTGCTTAACATGGCCACCTATGCCGCCACCAAGCATAATATCCCGGTGGCTATCTTTAGCCTGGAAATGTCAAAAGATTCGCTGGCGCAAAGGATGCTGTGCTCCGAAGCCGAGATCAACGCACTGCGCCTTAAGACCGCGTCGCTTCCCGACACGGGCTGGAAAAAACTGACCCGCGCTCTTTCCAAACTTTCGGAAGCACAAATATATATCGACGACACGGCCGCCATTACCTCGACCGAACTGCGCGCCAAGTGCAGGCGCCTTAAAATGGAACGCGGACTTGGAATGGTCATCATAGACTACCTTCAATTGATGCAGGGCAGCGGCCGCTCCGAGAACCGCGTGCAGGAAATATCCGAGATCGCCCGTTCCATAAAGACCCTGGCCAGGGAGCTGGACGTGCCGGTACTGGCGCTTTCCCAGCTTTCCCGCGCGGTAGAACAGCGCAACGACCGCATTCCCAGGCTTTCCGACCTAAGGGAATCGGGCGAAATTGAGCAGACCGCCGACCTGGTGATGTTCATCCACCGCGACGATTACTACAACCCAAATTCCGAGCGCGGCAATGTCGCCGAAATAATCATTGCCAAGCAAAGGAACGGCCCGGTCGGCACCATTGAACTGGTCTTTCGCAAGGATATTGCCAAATTCTGTAACAAAGAAAGCAGATACGAGCGGGTATGAAACGCTTTTTGATATTATTTCTAACGGTACTTTTCTTTGTGCCGGCGGCTCTGGCACAAATGACATCGGAAGAGGTCTCTTCGACCATGCGTATCAACGCCCAGGATATGCGATACGAGGGTGATAGCATTATTGCCGAAGGCAGTGCCGAAGTGGACTACAAAGACCTGCATGTCGAGGGTGAATACATTCGTTATAACACCAAAACTGACAGGATATTCCTTAACCGCGGTTTTGTGCTTGATTACGACAGTCTTAAATTTTCCGGCAAAGTCCTGGACTATGATATGGTCAACCGTTCGGGGTCTGCTGAAAGCGTTAAAATTGATTATCTTGACAACGTTGATTTTACCGGACAGAAAGCCGTCTTTGACTCAGAAGAAATGCATCTTTTTGACTCTTCCTTCAACGCCTGCGGCCTGGATGAACCGCATTACAGGGTCAATGCCCGAGAAATAATCTTTTTTCCGCAACAGGGGTGGCTGCTCAGTTTGTGGGGCAACTTCCAGCTTTATTCGCTTCCCGGGATCCCGATCCCCATCTATATGTATGATATTCTGGCGGAGAAAAAGGGGCGCAAGAACGCTATCCCCTTTCCTGTGGTGGGGTCAAACGACAGCGATGGCACCTATGTGCTTGAAACGCTTGGATGGTACCACAGCAGGGAGCTATACGGAACATATACAGCAGGATATTCTGAAAATAAGGGCCTGGGTGCCGGCCTTACGGCCAACTATATCGCAAACCCCAACAGCCAGGGAGAACTAGAGATATTTGGCTACGCCAAAGATGCCGTCTGGACGACCCTGACCCACAGGCTTTCTTTTGGCGGAGAGGTCGCGCCGAAAGAGGAGATGGTTTTTTATCCTGAAGGTATCTTTGCCCAGCTTTCAAGACAATATCAACTTGAGACCAGGCTGGCTATAAGAGAGCCGATCAATTATATCAATGTCAGCATGCTGCCCAGGCTCACCCTTCACATTAACCAGACCACAGTCGCGGGCATAGACCTTTACAGCGAGATATTCACCGGCATTGTGACAGAAGAGGCGCTTGACGGCTCCTTTTGGACCAGTGGCAGTCACATTTTCGCGTCTCTGCCAATATTAAAGACAGATCTCGGGGTGCTCAGGTTCGATGTTACTTCTGACTATCGATACTATCATCCCATGTTCAGCAATCCCAAAAGACCCATGTACTGGTTTACTTTAAAGGGCCACCTTAATACCAGGAACCAGTGGAACGAATATTTGAACACCCGGCTTGGATATATCCATTATTTTTTCAACCAGGGAGAAACGCCGTTTAACTATGAAAAATACAGGTTCGATCCCGACGATCAGCTCGATTTTGGTTTCCAGATAACGCGTGGTACAATTAGGGGTGGTATTGACGCCCTTTACAACTTTAGGACCATGGCGCCCAACGACATTGACTATACCCTGGCCGTGCAAATACACTGCCACGAAATATCCCTGACCTATCGTGGTATAAGAAGGGAATTTTTGTTCGGGTTCAACCTGAATTGAGGTGCTAAATGTTCATTACTTTTGAAGGCGGAGAAGGATCGGGTAAAAGCACCCAGGCCAAGCTTTTAAAAGAATATTTTGAAAAGCAGGGCAAAACTGTGGTCCTTACGCATGAGCCGGGCGGTACGGACATTGGCAAGCATTTAAGGCAGGAGCTTTTGGAAAGGGACTACGCGCTAGAGCCGCTTTCCGAGATATTCCTTTTTGCCGCCGACCGCGTCGAACACGTGGAAAAGACCATTTTGCCGGCCCTAAATTCCGGCAAGATAGTAATATCTGACAGGTATATTGATTCAACTATCGCGTATCAGCTTGGCGGCAGGGGGCTGCCAGAAGACCTGGTGAGATATGTCAACTGGATATCGGCGCGCGGAGTATTACCGGACATAACTTTTTTGCTGGATATACCTATCGAAGACGGTTTGAAAAGGGCTATCCAGGAAACGGGCGGGGAAGGCGACAGGTTTGAAAAAGAGATACTGGCCTTTCATGAAAGGGTCAGGAATAAATACCTTGAGATCGCGCATAACGACCCCAGGCGCGTCAGGATAATCGATTGCGTTGGCGATGTCCAGTCGATCGCCGGAAAGATAATCAATGAGATCGGAAGAAATTAGGAAAACGTTTATAAAGTTTTTTGAGAAACACGGGCACAAGCTGGTGCCATCTTCATCGCTTGTTCCCAGGGACCCGACCGTGCTTTTGACGCTGGCCGGCATGCTGCAGTTCAAGCCCATTTTTTTGGGTATAGAAAAGGCCAGGTTCAAGACCGCTACCTCATGCCAGAAATGCGTCAGGATGAACGACATTGAGCAGGTTGGCAGGACCACCCGCCACCAGACCTTTTTCGAGATGCTGGGCAACTTTTCCTTTGGCGGGTATTTTAAAAAAGAGGCCATTGCCTATGCCTGGGAATTGTTGACCGACGTCTACAAACTGCCCAAAGAGAAACTGTTCGTGGCAGTTTTCGAAAAAGATGACGAAGCGGCTGAAATATGGGAAAAACAGATGGGCCTGCCACTGGACAAGCTTGTCCGCCTGGGCGAGGACAATAATTTTTGGGCTGTCGGTCCCACGGGGCCGTGCGGACCCTGCTCGGAGATATATTTTGACTTTGGCCCGGAAAAGGGCTGTGGAAGACCCGACTGTGCTCCCGGCTGTGACTGTGACAGGTTCCTGGAACTGTGGAATTTGGTGTTTATAGAATTTGACCGAAAGGAAGACGGCCAATTGAAGCCGCTGCCGCAAAAGGGCATAGACACCGGCATGGGGCTAGAAAGGATATGCAGGGTGCTGGAGGGAGCGGACAGTAATTTCGAGACCGACCTCTTCCAGCCAATGATCAAGAAAATACTCGAGCTTTCCAGGGTAAAGGATAACCAGCTTTCCACCAGGATAGTGGCCGACCACCTGCGCGCCATGACCTACTTAATAGCAGATGGCGCTTATCCCGGCAACGAAAAACGCGGATACGTGGTAAGGAGGATAATCCGCCGCTCGGTAGTACATGGCAGAAAACTTGGCATTGAAGGGTCTTTTCTTTTCAAGCTTGTCCCGACCGTTATTGAAATGGGCCAGCATAACTATCCCGAACTAAAAAAGAACAAAGATCTGATAATCGATCTTATAAAGCTGGAAGAAGAAAGCTTTGAGGCCAGGCTCGAGGACGGCATGAAGCTTATCATGGCTGTAATGGAAAAGAACAAGGCGGCCAAGGTGGTCCCGGGCGAAGAGGCCTTTAAACTTCATGATACCTTTGGTTTTCCGATCGATATTACCAGGGAGATAGCGGCCGAGGCGGGCTTTAAAGTGGACCAAAAAGCTTTTGAGGCCGCCATGGAAAAGCAAAGGGAAATGGCACGGGGCAGCGGCAGGGCGCAAAAAGAAAAGCGGCTCGAGGCACTGAAACTGGCCCAGGAAAAGTACAAGCCGACCCATTTTGTCGGTTATGAGAAAGAGGAATGCGAAACTAAAGTTGTGGGCCTTTTGCCCGACGAGAATGGGATAATCCTTGAAAAAACGCCTTTTTATCCTGAAGGGGGCGGTCAGACTGCTGATACCGGCATACTGCATATTCAGGGGAAAGAACTGATAGTACAGGACGTTTTTGGCTCGATAGGCGGGGTTATTGTTCACGCGGTGGACAGCATAGAAGAGATAAAACCAGGTGAAAAGGCTAAGGCCACCATCAACGTGTCCAGGCGCCACGCGACGCAAAACCACCATACCGCCACGCACCTTTTGCACGCGGCGCTGAGGAAGTCGCTTGGAGAAAGCGTTAAGCAGTCAGGGTCTTTTGTGGGACCCGACCGGCTCAGGTTCGACTATTCATATCCCAGCGCACTTAATTCCAGCCAGATACTTGAGATAGAAAAATTCGTCAACCAGCGCATAAAGGACAAGATAAAGCTGGATATTTCCCAGAAAAGCTATGAAGAAGCCGTAAAAGCCGGCGCCATGGCGCTTTTTGGCGAAAAATACGGCGACAGAGTACGCGTTGTCCAGGTGCCTGGCACCAGTACAGAGCTTTGCGCCGGCTGTCATGTCAGCAATACCGCCGATATCACCTTTTTTAAGATATTAAAGGACGAAGCCCTGCAATCAGGGGTACGGAGGATCGAGGCCGTGGCCGGACAGCCTGCCAAGGTGGCTGTCATGTTCCGCGCCAAGGCCATGCGCGATTCGATCATGGAGCAGATAAACAAGCACAAGAAACTGCAAAGAGAAATGAGCGGCCTGGGGGGAGAGATCATGCTGGAGCCGGCTATCTTTCAGGTAGACATTGACGAGATCAACCGCATTGCCCAGGCTATTGACGAAGTGGACCCTGACAAGGTAAAGAAATTTTCCGACCACCTGCAGGGCCGCATTGAATGGCTGGAGGGCCGCAATCACAAATTGGAGGCTGAAATAGATAAGCTCCGCACGCAGGAAGTGGCAAAAATGGGTGACGATCTGGCCAGTGAGGCAAAGGAAATTGCTGGCAAAAAGGTCATTCTCAAAGAGGTTTCAAAGATACCAATTGAACACCTGAGGGTGATAGCCGACAAAGTAAAGGACAAACTTGGTTCCTGTGTTATTATCCTGGCGTCAGCCTTTGAAGATAAAGTGGTCTTTTTGGTGACCGTAAGTGATGACCTGGCGCAGGGCGGTGTCAACGCTGGCCACATTATGCAGGCCATGGCCGAGGCGACGGGAGGAAAGGGCGGCGGACGGCCCAACAAGGCCGAGGGCGGGGGCAAGGACCCTTCGAAAATAAAGGACGCACTGGAAAAAGCCCTGCAGATACTTTCAAAATGAGGATAATCTGTCTGGACTACGGGGACAAACGAATAGGCGTGGCTGTAAGCGATCCCCTTGGGATAACCGCTCAGGGGGTGGGTGTTATAGTCAGGCAGAACGGGTTTGATACCGATCTTGAAGAACTGAAAAAGATGCTGTCAAAGTATGATGATGTGGCCGAGATCGTGGTGGGCCTGCCAAGGACGTTAAAAGGTGAAATAGGCCCTGCCGCGCAAAAAACCCTCGAATTCGTCGACCATCTAAAGGCCAGCTTTGATATACCTATTAAGACATGGGACGAAAGGCTTACCACCGTGCTGGCGCAAAGGGCCATGACCGAGGCCGGAGTATCGGTCAAAGCGGGAAGAAGCTCCATAGACATGAAAGCGGCCGCCTTTATTTTGCAAAGTTATCTGGACGGCATGAAAGCCAAATGAAAAAGATATCCCTTGTGGTGTTCATAATACTTTTCGCGATGGGGTTTTGCCTGCTTTCGGTCCTGCTGTCGTCCTCAAACGGAAAGACCGACGAGGTTATTTTGCGCGTTCCGGAAGGAGCGGGAGCGGCGGCTATTGGCAGATCTCTGGCCGATAAGCATTTAGTCCGAAGCTATATTAATTTCAGGCTGGCCAGCTTTGTTCTGGGAGCCGAGACAAAAATGCAGGCAGGGACTTACAGGCTTTCTTCTTCTATGCCTCTTTATCGTATCGTGTTTATGCTCAAAAACGGTGAGACCAGCTGGGAGCCGGTCAAGATGACATTTCCAGAGGGCACGTCAATATACAAGATGGGAGCTCTAATGGAACAGGGCGGCATTCCCTGCGGACGAGAGTTCAAAGACCTGGCGGCAAGGGCGAATGTGCCTTATTTCGCTAAAGATTTTCCATTCTTACAAGATGTCGCGATCGATTCGCTTGAAGGATACCTGTATCCCGATACCTATGTTTTTGCCAGAGATGTTACTGCCGAGGTCCTGGCGGACCTTATGCTGACGCGCTTCGCGGAAGTGGTCATACCTTTTTGGATAGAGCAGGGCGCCGGTCATACCGGTTATAGCCTCCACCAGATACTTACGCTGGCGTCGATCATCGAAAAAGAGGCGCAGATGCCGGAAGAGAGGCCGGTGATATCGTCGGTCTTTCACAACCGGCTGGAAGCGGGCATGCCGCTGGGGGCCGATCCCACTATCAAGTACGCGCTCGAAAATCCGACCAAAAAGGTCTATTATAATCAGTTAAGGATAGATTCGCCTTATAATACTTACAAAAGGGCTGGCCTTCCTCCCGGTCCCATTTGCAATCCCGGCATAGAGTCCATCAAGGCCGCAGTTTATCCCGCCAAAACGGATTATTATTTCTTTGTGGCAAACGAAGATGGAAGTCATACTTTTACCATGACATCAGCGG
>JAHJBW010000033.1 GCA_018813405.1 Candidatus Margulisiibacteriota bacterium
AAATATTCCCCGGTCGATACCATTTCCAGGGAAAGGATCGCCGAAAACGCGGCCAGAAGTCTTCATGAAGGCCTTTTTCTTACTGACAACGACCACATTATCAACTACGCCAATCCCGCCGCCTGCAGTATGTCCCAGTACCGCCTTGATGAACTGCAGGGAAAACACCTTGGCAAAATAATTTCTCAACCAACCAGCGCGGTCACTATACTGAACACCAAAAAAGGCAAAGATGTGTCCGTTGAAACACAACTATTCCCACTTCTTCAAAACAAAGGGTTCCTGTACATTGCCAGGGACCTGACAAATCTTATAGCACTGCGTGAATTGACCAGAAAAACCGCTTCCGAACAAACCCTTTTACTGATAAAAGAAGAAGCTGTTATCCATTTCCTGTTCAGGTTCCTGGAGGCCCATGACATGAAAGAAGTTGAAAATTATTGGGAAGAGATACTCGGACAGAGCTCAGATATAGTGGAAGTTCTGGCACCCGTCTACAAGCTTTCCGTTTTGTCAACCCAGATACAGCGGGAAATAAAAGATACCGACAACATGATCAAAGAAAAAGACGCCATTCTTGAGCAACAAAAAGGCAAGATCATCGACCTGGAAAAGGAAATCAAAAACTTGCGTCAAAAAAGCGCTTGATCACTCGTACCTTAACGCTTCGATGGGCAAAAGCTTGGCCGCGCGCCAGGCAGGCCACATGCCAAAAACAACCCCGACAATGACCGAGAAGCCAAAAGCCAGCGCGATAGATTCGGCCGAGATAAATATGTTCCATTGAGCTAAGCTTGACATGGCCCATGAGATAAGGCCCCCAAAAGCAATGCCAATAATGCCTCCCAGCAGGCATATGATAACAGACTCCACCAGGAACTGTATCATGATATCGCTTTTTTGCGCGCCCAGCGCTTTCTGCAGGCCTATCTCATGAGTGCGTTCCATGACG
The DNA here is from genome assembly GCA_018813405.1 of Candidatus Margulisiibacteriota bacterium. Classification (GTDB taxonomy): domain Bacteria; phylum Margulisbacteria; class WOR-1; order XYC2-FULL-46-14; family JAHJBW01; genus JAHJBW01. The sequence goes on from JAHJBW010000033.1 coordinate 953, forward strand.
ATTACCAGCATAATGTTCATGATGCCGATACCGCCGACCAAAAGGCTTACCGCGGCCACCGCCCCCAAAAGATAGGATAGAGTAGCAATAAGAGCGCTTGCCGCCGCCTGTATCTCGGCCATGTTGATGACATCAATACTTTGCCTGTCAGCCTCGGACAGCCGGTGCAAGCGCATTAACTCGTTCACAATCTCATCGGAAACATATTGCATATTCTCTGCGTTGTCGACCTTGACCTCGAAGTAATCAATATAATCCTTGCCCATTAAACGGTACATGGCAGTTTTTATAGGGACAAGTATCTGGTCGTCAAGGTTCTGCCAGCCCATAGCCCCCTTTTTGGGCATAACGCCGATGACATTAAAGTTGATACGATTGATTCTTAAGTCCATGCCTACTGGGTTCTCGTCCCCAAAAAGCTCATTGGACACCGTTTGCCCAATAATGGCTACTTTAGCCCTGCTGTTCTCTTCTGCTTTAGTAAAAAATCTGCCCATTTGCGGAAAATTATCTTTTACTGTCGTGTAATCGGCAGTGGTTCCTATAACACTGGTGTTCCAGTTCTTGTTTTGGAAGACCACTTGCGCGCGGCCGCTGACATAGGGCACGGCATCTTCAACACCTTCGATCTTTTGAATGGCGGCCAGGTCAGCAAAGTTGAAGCGCGTGGCGCCCTGAGCTCCCATCGACACCGCACCCGACCTGCGTGGGGCGCGAACCATCAGCACGTTGGTGCCCAGGCTGGAAAGCGTCTCTTCCATGCTTCGCTTGGCGCCAGCGCCCAGCGCCAGCATGGTGATCACCGCCGCCACGCCTATCATAACACCCAGGATAGAAAGCAAAGAACGAAGCTTGTTGCTCAAAATTGCGGCAAAGGCCTCCTGGCAATAGTTCTTGAGGCCCGAAAGATGAAATATCCTGCGTCTTTGTCGCTCATCGAAAGAGAATTGCGGCAATGAAATGCGAGGAATATCTTTTTGTATGCGGTCTTCTATGATACGTCCATCGCTCAGAGTAAGAACTCGGCTCGCCCATCCCGCTATATCGTGTTCGTGAGTGACCATAATTATGGAGTGACCCTGATCGTTAAGTTCTTTCA
>JAHJBW010000008.1 GCA_018813405.1 Candidatus Margulisiibacteriota bacterium
GCCGCGGCGGCTGGCTTCGATGGCGGCGGAAAGGCCCGCGATACCGCCGCCGATGACGAGATAGTCGCAGGTGTGGGTGTTTTCAGCCATGATCAATTATAGCTTATGGCCGCCATTATTGACAATCAAGGTTTAATAGGACAAAATGGTAATATGGAAAAGATGGAATACGGTTCGAAGTTCGGCATCTGGTTCATTCAGTTCACTGACAGGAGCCCGCTGTTCAAGGGCTCTGCGCTAATCCTCCTAGCCCTGTTCGCGCTGGGGTTCGCCTATTTTGTGAAGAAAAAGTGGGGGGAGCAGGGGAGTTTCGGCTATTATTTGTTCGCGGGGGTGGCGGTTTTAATCTTGATCTACGGCCTGTATATTTTGGTCGTCAGGCCGAATTGGTGGGCGTTGCCGTACTGAGACGAAATTTGATATTCGAAATTGGATATTCGATATTCGTTCCCAGAACGAATTTCGACTTTCGAATCTCGAATTACGAATATCGGCGAGCGTAGCGAGCAATGGGGGATCGTCTAACGGTAGGACTGCAGCCTCTGGAGCTGCGTATCGGGGTTCGAATCCCTGTCCCCCAGTTTGAGTATTTAGTAGTTAGTATTGAGTAGTTAGTGCCCTAAAAACTAACTACTAAATACTATTGCTAACTACTAATTACTGCAACGTTTTCGCCACAAAGGGCATTCTCCCCAGCTCTTTATTGCATTCACTTTCCTCTCATGTTAATATCCAAATAATGAGGAACAGGATAATAGATATCTTGTTGATTTCCCTGTTCGTGACCATGATCGGCCTGGGGGTCGTTTCCCCGCTCCTGCCTCTTTACGCCGAAAGCTTTGAGGCCACTGGCCTCTGGCTCGGCATCATGTTCGCGGCTTTTTCTTTCTCCCGCATGATATTCATGCCGTACTTCGGCAAGCTCTCCGATAAATACGGCAGGAAGATCTTTATTGCCGCCGGCCTGCTTCTTTATTCCATGGTCTCGTTGTTCTATGCCATGGCGAACAGCCTCTTTGCCTTGACGCTTATTAGGACCATCCACGGGCTTGCTTCCGCCATGGTCATGCCCATCGCCATGGCCTATATCGGCGACATAAGCAAGAAAGGCAAAGAGGGCTCCATGATGGGTCTTACCAACAGCGCCATATTTTTGGGGCTGGCCTCAGGCCCGTTCTTGGGCGGCTTTCTTATGGGAAGCTTCGGCCTGCCTGCTGTTTTCCTGGTCATCTCTGTTTTAAGCGGACTGACATTCCTGCTTACGCTGTTTTTTCTGCCAGAAGAAAAAGCGGAAATGACAGAGGATGTCGTAAAAAAAGAAATGTCATACAGGGAAATGCTTTATAATTCTATCGTTGTCGGCACGCTCATCTTCAGGCTGGTCAACACCATGGGCAGGGGGATACTGCTGTCTTTTCTTCCGCTCTTTGCCGCCTTCAAGCTAGGGCTCAATGCCGCGCAGATCGGCATTATCGTTTCGGCGAATATATTCCTGACGGCCATCCTGCAGGGCGCGCTCGGCGGGTTGTCCGACAGGTTCAACAAGGCGGACCTGATCGTTGGGGGATCGTCAGTCTGCGCCCTTTCGCTGGTGCTGATGGGCCTTGCTACGGATTTCTGGCAGCTTCTGATGCTCTCCAGCGTGATGGGCATTGCCAGCGCCATAGCTATTCCAGCGGCCACCGCTTTCATGGTGGTAGTGGGCAAGAAAACCGTCATGGGCGAGGCCATGGGGCTTTTCAGCACCTCTATGAGCGCCGGAATGGTCTTGGCGCCGATCATTGCCGGGTTTACCGATGATCATTTTGGCATCGGCGCTGTCTTTGGCGTGGCCGGTGTGCTGGTCCTTATGGGTACACTTATCTTTTATTACTTCATACAGAAGGGGCTCCGCGTAAAAATACTGGCGATCGATTGATCTCGCCGCTTTAAATTTGATATCTGCCAAAATAAATGTTAAAATAATAGGTAAAAAGGAGGCATATTATGGCAAAGGAAATTTCTGACGCGGAATTTTCGAAAGAGGTCCTTCAGGACCAGGGAGTGGTGTTCGTGGATTTTTGGGCGCCGTGGTGCGGCCCGTGCAGGATGATGGCGCCGACCTATGACAAGATGTCCCAAAAATATCCCCAGATAAAATTTTGCAAAGTGAATACCACGGAAAATACTGACAAGGCGATGGAGTTCGGGGTAACGGGCATTCCTTGCATAATTATTTTCAAGAACGGCAAGGAGGCAAACCGGGTGGTGGGACTTCTGCCGGAAGCCGAGTTCGAGAATGTCGTTAAAAAGTACGTTTAGGAGGGATTCATGACAAAAGACATAAAAGGCACAAAAACTGAGCAGAATTTATTGAAAGCGTTTGCGGGGGAGTCCCAGGCGAGGAACCGTTATACTTATTTTGCCTCTGTGGCAAAGAAAGAAGGCTACGAACAGATATCGGGAATATTTACGGAAACCGCTGACAACGAAAAGGAACATGCAAAAAGGTTCTTTAAGTTTTTGGAAGGCGGGGATGTCGAGATCACGTCAATGTTCCCCGCAGGAAAGATCGGAAAAACTACGGAGAACTTGAAAGAAGCGGCGGCTGGCGA
>JAHJBW010000034.1 GCA_018813405.1 Candidatus Margulisiibacteriota bacterium
AGGGAAATATCCAACAGCAACATCGAACTCGGGGCGCAAAACCTGTTCTGGGAGGACAAAGGCGCTTATACCGGAGAAGTTTCTGCCCCAATGTTAAAAGCGGCAAACTGCGTGTATGTGATCATCGGCCATTCTGAAAGAAGGCAATATTTCGGCGAGACCGACCAGACGGTCAACAAAAAGATATTCGCCGCGCTCAAACACAATCTCTTCCCCATTGTCTGCGTTGGAGAAACACTGGATGAAAGAGAAGCCAACAAAACGTTTGATGTCATAAAAAAGCAGGTAGCGGATGGTTTTGCCGGTCTATCAGCCGACCAGTGGGAAAAGATCATCATCGCTTACGAACCGGTCTGGGCCATCGGCACGGGCAAGACCGCAACGCCCGAACAGGCGCAGGAAGTGCATGCTCACATTAGAAGCCTGCTTCCCAAAGAAGCAGCAGACGGCATCAGGATACTTTACGGCGGCAGTATGAAGCCCGACAATGCCAGGGAACTACTGGCCAAACCTGACATTGACGGCGGTCTCATTGGCGGCGCGGCCCTAAAGGCGGATGACTTCACAGCGATAATCAAATCTCCCTTCGATAAAACTCAGGGTAAATAAGGAGGATATCATGTCAAAGAAATTGTACGAAGAGCTCGGATTGGTCAATACAAGGGAACTGTTCAAAAAAGCGTTCGAGGGTGGTTACGCGATACCTGCATACAACTTCAACAATATGGAGCAATTGCAGGCCATTGTTACTGCCTGCGCGGAAACCAAATCCCCTGTGATCTTGCAGGTGTCAAAAGGCGCACGCGAGTACGCCAACCAGACACTGCTCAGATACATGGCCCAGGGAGCGGTGCAAATGGTGCGCGCCATGGGGTCGAATATCCCGATCGTGCTTCACCTGGACCACGGCGACACGTTCGAGACGTGCAAATCCTGCGTGGACTTCGGCTTCTCTTCCGTAATGATCGACGGATCGCACCACCCCTACGACAAAAACGTCGAGGTGACAAAACAGGTGGTCGAATACGCTCACAAATTTGACGTGACCGTAGAAGGCGAGCTTGGTGTGCTGGCTGGCATCGAGGACGAGGTCTCTGCCGAAAAGTCGCATTATACAAAACCGGAAGAGGTAGAGGACTTCGTAAAAAAGACCGGCGTTGATTCGCTGGCCATCTCGATCGGAACTTCGCATGGGGCTTACAAGTTCAAGCCCGGTGAGGAGGTCCCTCCCCTGCGCTTTGATATTCTGAAAGAGATCGAAAAAAGGATACCCGGCTTCCCGATCGTATTGCACGGCGCCTCATCCGTACCGCAAGAGTATGTTGAAATGGTCAATAAATTCGGCGGCGCTATGAAGGGCGCTTTGGGCGTGCCGGAAGAACAACTAAGACAGGCCGCCAAATCCGCTGTCTGCAAGATCAATATTGACAGCGACGGTCGAATTGTCTTTACCGCCGTCATCCGCAAGGTCTTTGCCGAAAAGCCGGCGGAATTCGACCCGCGCAAATACCTTGGCCCGGCCCGCGCGGAGCTGGTCAAACTGCTCAAGCACAAGAACGAGCATGTGCTCGGATCAGCTGGAAAGGCGTAATAATATGAAATTCAATTTCGAAGGCAAAGAAATAAATATCAGAAAGATCGGGATATTGACCGGCGGCGGAGATTGTGCCGGGCATAACGCTGTAATGTTTGGCCTTATCAGGCGGATCAACCAGACGAATTACAAACTGGCGCCAGACGAAAAGATGGAACTTATTGGACTGCTGGAAGGCTGGAAATCCCTGACCAGAGACCCTGAAAAGGAACGCGATCTGATATTGCGCCCTCTGGGCATGGCCGACTTCAAAGATTCGTTCAAGATGTCGGGTACAATAATCAAATCATCGCGCACCAACCTGTTTTCAAAAGCCAACCTGGAAAAGAAATTGCCTGAAAAGGCCATGGAGAACATCAAAAAGCTGGGGCTTGACTGTCTGGTGGTGCTGGGAGGCGATGATACTCTTGGCGCGGCCGGAAAAATGGGTAAACAATTCACATTCCCGATGTTTGGCGCGCCAAAGACCATGGACAACGATGTCTACGGCACCGAGCGAACCTATGGGTTTGATTCGGCAGTAGCGGAAAGCGTCCACTTTATCGAAAACATCACTACAACCGTGCGCTCACACAGCCGATGTTTTGTGATCGAGCTTATGGGCAGACACGCCGGGTGGGTGGCGTTGTATGCTGGTATCGCTGGC
>JAHJBW010000035.1 GCA_018813405.1 Candidatus Margulisiibacteriota bacterium
TCAACCTCTCCGGGGTTTCTTTTCTTTACCTGGTCCAGTATACTCTTTACCATTAGAAAGCGACCTCCTTTGTGTAGTGAATATATTATACGGTAAATATTTACCGTATGCAAGTTTCATGTTATAGTTCAATGGTGTATAATGTATAGAATGCATGAAATAGACAGAAAGACCTATTCTATATTAAAAATACTCTCAGCCGCGAAAGAGCCGGTCGGTTCAGCTGAATTATCGGTCAAATTGAAGGATTTTGGCGTAGAGCTTACCGAAAGGGCGGTTCGCTACCACCTGAAACTGATGGACGAAGAGGGTTTGACAAGCGCCAAGTGGAAAGAGGGCAGGACCATTACGCAGAAGGGGTTGGAGGAGCTGGACAACGCGCTGGTCTCGGACAAGGTGGGATTTGTTATCTCCAAGGTAGAGTCCATGTCTTACCAGATGGGCTTTGATCTTGCGCGGAAAAAGGGCGATGTCATTTTAAACCTTTCTTTCATCCCCCAGACCAAGTTTATGGAATCGCTTGAAACGATCAAAAAGGTGTATCAGAAAGGGTTCTCATTTGGCAGTAAGATAGCGGTGATTAAAAGAAGTGAGGAAATACCGGACATTGAACTGCCGGCGGGCAAGATCGCCATTGGGACCCTCTGCAGTATCAATCTTAACGGGATATTGCTAAAGCACGGGATCCCGGTTGAATCAAAGTTCGGCGGAGTGCTTCAAATAGAAAAGAACGAACCCTTGCGCTTTACGGAGCTGGTCAGCTATTCTGGCTCGACCCTTGACCCGCTGGAAATATTCATAAAGAGCAAAATGACCAACATCAACGGAGTGCTATCTTCCGGATCGGGCAAGGTAATGGCCAGCTTCCGTGAGATACCAGCCGTTTCGCGGCGCGACGCGGAGCTAGTCTTCAAAAAATCCGCGGAAGTGGGCCTGGGATCGGCCTTTGTCATTGGCAAGCCGGGACAAAGTCTGCTGGGCATACCTGTAGGCATAGGAAGAATGGGAGTAGTGGTGCTGGGAGGGCTAAACCCGCTGGCGGCGGTGGAAGAACAGGGGATCGAGACCGAGAACAAGGCTCTTACCTGTTTGATCGCATTTGAAGAGCTTAAGGATATTGAGGAAATATAACCCATGAATTCGCACGATATAGCCAGCCCCGCGCCATGCGGTGGCAGGGCCAGCACCGGCCTGCCAGGACTGGATGAAATACTTCAAAACCTGAGGGAAGGCGACAATGTTGTCTGGCAGGTAGAGGACATCGAAAGCTATTCGCGGTTCGTTAAACCCTATGTCAACCAGGCTTTAAAAGAAGGCAAGAACGTTATCTATATCAGGTTTGCCGACCATCCGCCGCTTGTTAAGAACAGGGGCGTAAAGGTCTACCCGCTTGACGCCAAGGCCGGCTTTGAATCATTTTCCAAAGAAGTGCACGATATTATTACCCGTGAAGGGTTTGGCGCTTACTACGTTTTTGACTGCCTCTCCGATCTTTTATCCGCCTGGGCGACAGATCTAATGATAGGCAACTTTTTCCTGGTCACCTGTCCCTACCTTTTTAAGCTGGATACGCTGGCATATTTTGCCATATTAAGGAACCACCATTCCTTCAGGACCGTTGCCAGGATAAGGGAGACCACACAGCTTTTGCTGGATGTTTACAATTTCAAGGGGACCTGTTATGTTCATCCCCTGAAGGTCTGGAACCGTCATTCTCCCACCATGTTCCTGCCCCATATCGAGAAGGCAGGCAAATTTTTGCCTATTACCAACAGCGCCGAGGCTACCCGTCTGTTCGCTAAAATGTTCAGCAAGGGAGCGGAAATAAGCCGCCATCTGGACCATTGGGACAGGCTGTTCTCCAGCGCCGAGGAAAGCCGCGACAACAAGATGCTGGACCAGTTAAGCCGCCTGGTAATTGGGCGCGAGGCGCGAATGCTTTCCCTGGCACAGGGTAACTTTTCTTTGGATGACCTGTTGGAGATAAAATCGCGCATGATCGGCACGGGGTTTATAGGGGGAAAAGCCGTGGGCATGCTGTTGGCCAGGAAGATACTTTCAAATGACGCGGACCCCGCCTGGAAGGATCTGCTGGAACCTCACGATTCCTTTTATATAGGATCGGATGTCTTCTATTCATACATAGTTGAGAACGGCTGGTGGGACCTGTGGCTGGAGCAAAAGACAGAGCAGGGGTATTTTTCGCGCGCGGCCGAACTTCGGGAAAAAATGCTGGGCGGCAAGTTCCCTGAAGAGATAAGGGAAAAGTTCAGGCAGGTCATAGAATATTTCGGCCAGTCGCCCATAATTCTGCGTTCTTCCAGTTTGCTTGAGGACAGTTTTGGCAACGCTTTTGCCGGCAAGTACGAAAGTATTTTCTGCGTCAACCAGGGCTCTCCGCAGGAGCGCTACCTAAAGTTCGAGGAGACCGTGCGCCGTGTTTTTGCCAGCACTATGAACGAAGACGCCCTGATATACCGCCAGCAAAGGGGTTTGGCCGGGCGCGATGAGCAGATGGCCTTGCTTATCCAAAGGGTTTCCGGCAGTCATCACAACCGCTATTTCTTCCCATTTATTGCCGGGGTGGGATTTTCCTTTAACACCTTTGTCTGGAACAAGGAGATGGACCCCCGGCAGGGAATGCTGCGCCTGGTGTTTGGGTTGGGGACCAGGGCGGTGGACAGGGTGGAAGGGGATTATCCGCGCATAGTTGCCCTGGACCAGCCGAAAATGAAGCCCTATTCCGGCATTGACAAAATAAAGAAGTTTTCCCAGCACAACATGGATGTTTTAAATACCAAGGCCAATGCCCTGCAAATGATAGCGGTCGACAACATCCTCAAGGAAGAGCCACGGGTCGAGGTTGGCCTGATAGGCGAAAGGGACAGGGCTGCCGAAGAAAAATTAAAGGAGCTGGGGATCGGCGGCAAGTCCTGGGTGTTGACCTTTGATAAACTGCTGTCCAAAAAGGCATTTGTCGACAGCATGAGGAAAATGCTCAAGACGCTCGAATCTAACTATCAATATCCGGTCGATGTGGAGTTCACGGTCAATTTCATCGACCAGGACAAATTCCAGGTCAACCTGCTGCAGTGCCGTCCCCTTCAGGCCAAGGGGGCCAGGGGTAAGGTCTCCATGCCAAAGAACATCAAGAAAGAAAATATCTTCTTTTCTTCCGTCGGCAACTTTATGGGGGGGGATATTTCCCTTAATTTGCGCAGGGTGATCTATGTCGATCCCAGGGGCTACGGCGCACTGCAGTATCAGGACAAGTTCGAGGTCGCTAGAATTATTGGCAAGCTTAACCGCGCCATATCGGAGCAAAAGAACAGGTCCACTATGCTGCTGGGGCCGGGAAGGTGGGGTACATCCGATGCCACGCTTGGGGTCCCTGTCAATTTTGCCGAAATAAATAATATCTCTGTGCTTGTGGAGCTTGATGACCCTGAGATCGGCTTTATGCCCGAGCTTTCTTTTGGCACCCACTTCTTTTTGGACCTGGTCGAGACCAATATCTTTTACGCGGCACTGTTTTTGGACAACCAGAACGTGGTCTTTAAAAGGTCTCTCATGGAAGACCTGCCCAACCAACTCCCATCGCTTTTGCCGGATTCTGCGCGTTTTGGCCAGGTTATCAAGGTTATCGACCTGGACGGGGTAGAGCTCAGGATAATGTCCAGCCTGCTGACCCAGGAACTGATCTGCTTTAAGGCGTGACCCCTTGACATACAATTTTGTATAATCTACAATATTGTCAATATGCCAATGCGAGACCTAAAAGTAAGCGTCCTTATCGATATAAGCAATGCCCTTTCATCCTCGCTCAACCTTGAGGATATCCTTTCCTCGATCCTCAACGTGCTTTCCGAATCGCTCGAGATGAAGAGGGGCACTATTACTCTTGTTGATCCCTCTACCAATGAACTAAGGATCGAGGTGGCGCAGGGTCTGACCAGCAAAGAGAAGGAACGCGGCCATTACAAGATTGGCGAGGGCATAACCGGCAAGGTCGTTGAAAGCGGAGAGCCGATGGTGGTGAAGGATATAGAAGCCGATCCCCTTTTCCTGAACCGCACCCAATCCCGCAAAGATCTAAAGGAAAGGAAATTTGCTTTCCTTTGCGTGCCTATTAAGGTGGGAAATAAGGTCGTTGGCGCGCTTTCCGTTGACCACCTTTTCAAAGGCGATATCTCTTATGAAGAGGACATCAAGCTTTTGACCATCATCGCCTCTATGGTAGGCCAGGCGGTCAAGATAAGGGAGCTGGCGGAAAAAGAAAAACAGGCGGTTGTTTCCGAGAACATAAAATTAAGGCAGCAGCTTTCCGGCAAATTTAAGTTCGGCAACATTATTTATGGGTCGCCCCTCATGCAGTCTACACTGGAAGGCGCGGCCCAGGTGGCCGACAGCCAGGCCACTGTCTTGGTTCTGGGAGAATCCGGTACGGGTAAAGAGCTTTTGGCCTCGGCCATCCATTATGCCAGCCCCAGGGCCAATAAACCGTTTATCAAAGTTGCCTGCGCCGCTCTGCCGGAAAACCTGCTTGAATCTGAGCTTTTTGGCTATGAGCGCGGGGCTTTCACGGGCGCTGTGGAGCGCAAAAAGGGCCGCTTTGAGCTGGCCGAAGGCGGCACCATTTTTCTTGATGAGATAGGCGATCTTACTCCCGCCACCCAGGTCAAACTGCTAAGGATCCTGCAGGAAAGGGAGTTCGAGAGGCTGGGAGGGACGCAAACCATGAAGGCAGACCTCAGGGTTATCTGTGCCACGCACAGGGACCTTGAGAAGATGGTGAAGGAAGGCAAGTTCCGCGAGGACCTTTTTTACCGCATCAATGTTTTTCCGATCAACATACCCCCCTTAAGGGACAGAAAAGAAGATATTCCCTTATTGGTCGACCATTTTATCAAGAAGTTCAACAAACTTAATAACGCGGATATCACGGGCATCAACCGCGCGGCGCTGGACATGCTGTTGAGCTATGCCTGGCCGGGCAATGTCCGCGAGCTGGAGAATACAATTGAAAGAGCGGTCATCATTTGCAAGAAGGGGCTTTTAAACCCTAAATGCCTGCCCAGCAAGCTGGTTTCAAAGGAAATTGAACTCCCCGGCGAAGAAGCCTCGCTTCCCGAGATCGTTGAAGCTATTGAGAAACAGCGGATCGTGGAAGCCCTCGCCAAATACAAGACCCAGCGCAATGCCGCCAGGGCTCTCGGCATCACCGAGCGGATGCTGGGGTACAAGATAGACAAATATAACATTTCTACAAAATAGTATCCTCTTCAACAATATCAACATTTTTGTATGTTTCCTCTCGTGATTTCCTCCTGAATATGCGGCATCAAAATTGCTGGTTAGTCAGCTGTAGGCTGGTATGCAGCCGGCCTGCCGGGTCACCAGAGAAACAAAGGTGTCGCAAAAAAAATAGAAAGGGGAGAGAAAGATGAGAAATGTTTTGATCGGTTTGTTTGGTTTGTTCCTGGTTTTTGCGATGGGGACGGGAGCGGTTGCGGGGACATATCTGTATGGTTTTATGCCGGGAGGGCAGTTGGGTGGTGGTTTCAGGTTTGATCTTAAAGAAGGTGTTGTGGCCGATGTTTCAGCGGTGGCAGGTTCAGGTTCCAGCGGTTCCACCTATTCGCTTTACGGCGATATTTTCTGGGGGAACTGGGGGATCGGGGCCACTGCCAAGAAAGTCGCGGTAAATTCAGACCTGGCCTTTGATCTGAACATACAATATGCCGTCGAGCATGCCATAAACGACGACATAATGGTGGGGATCGGAATCACCCTCATTAATTATGATACGACCACGGGGACGGATCCGAATATCACTCTGTTCCCGGCGATAGGCCCGTACTTTGTACTAGCTTTATAGAAA
>JAHJBW010000036.1 GCA_018813405.1 Candidatus Margulisiibacteriota bacterium
CCCGATATACTACGCCCGGCGTGACACTTATCTCTCCGCCGCCGCATCATGATATCTACTCTATCGAGGACCTGGCCCAATTGATCTTTGACCTTAAAAATGTCAATCCCGATGCCCGGATCAGCGTGAAGCTGGTTTCCGAGGCCGGGGTGGGCACGGTTGCCGCCGGTGTCGCCAAAGCGCATGCCGACATGATACTTATATCCGGCGGGGACGGCGGGACAGGGGCTTCGCCTAAAAGCTCGATCCGCCATGCCGGACTACCATGGGAGCTGGGGCTTTCCGAAACACATCAAACCCTGGTGTTGAACAACCTTCGCGATCGAGTGAGGATACAGACTGACGGACAGCTTAGGACCGGACGCGACGTTGCTATGGCCGCGCTTCTGGGAGCCAATGAGTTCGGGTTTGCCACTTCTATACTTATTACGCTCGGCTGTGTCATGCTGCGCCATTGCCATTTGAACAACTGCTCGCTGGGAGTGGCCACACAGGACGAACTGCTGTCAGAACGCTTTGCCGGGAAACCGGAATACATTGTGAATTATTTATCCTTTGTGGCGCAGGAACTGCGTGAGATCATGGCGGACCTTGGGATACGAACCCTTGATGAGATGGTGGGGCGGACCGACCTGCTGGAAGCGGTAGAATATCGTGGGGTGGACTTAGGGAAAGTACTGTATAGGCCGGATGTCCTAAGTCCTAAGTCAGATGTCCTAAGTCGGAAAAGCTCTGATGCGCTGGTAGAAAATATTCTGGATAAAAAGCTTATCGAGTTGACCGAGCAGTCATTAAAGACTGGCAAACCCATAGAAAAGAACATTGGGATAAAGAACTCTGACAGGGCTGTAGGAGCCATGCTCTCGGGAGAGATCTGCAAGGTTTATGGCGAAGAGGGACTGCCGGACGATACCATTAAGATAAATTTCAAGGGCATAGCCGGCCAGAGCTTTGGGGCCTTTCTGGCAAAAGGGGCCACCTTTGAGCTGGAGGGCCTGGCCAACGACTATGTCGGCAAGGGAATATCGGGCGGCAAGATAATCGTCGCGCCCTCTTTTGGAACGGGATCGGACATTGTTATAGGCAACACTGCCTTTTACGGCGCTATTGCCGGCGAAGCTTATATAAGGGGTACGGCCGGAGAGCGGTTTTGCATACGCAACTCGGGACTGCACGCGGTGGTAGAGGGCGTTGGAGACCACGGATGCGAGTATATGACCGGAGGCCGGGTAGTAGTGATCGGCAAGACGGGGCTTAACTTTGGGGCCGGCATGTCGGGCGGTATTGCCTATGTGTATGACGAGGACCAGAAGTTCACAAAACGCTGCAACCTTGAGATGGTCGAGCTTGAAGGGCTGGCCAACAAGGACAAACAGGACATAGAGGGCATGCTTTTCCGTCATCACAAATATACGGGAAGCACAAAAGCCAAATTTATAATGGATAACTTTGCGGAGGAAATAAAGAAGTTCGTAAAGGTTATGCCCTTTGAGTACAAGCGTATCCTTCAGGAACGGGTTGAAGAGGTCTCGGATGGTTAAGGAATTCTTAAGAATAAACAGGCGTTCGGGTGGATACAGGCCGGTTTGCGAGCGGGTAAAGGACTACAAGGAAGTCGCACTCCCCCGGCCGGAGGCAGATTCAGTTGAACAGGGCCTGCGCTGTATGGACTGCGGCACGCCTTTCTGCCACTGGGGATGTCCGCTTGGCAATGTCATACCCGAATGGAACTCGCTCATGTCCGCCGGAAAGTGGGAAAAAGCTGTTGAAATGCTATCTTCTACCAACAACCTTCCGGAAGTGACCGGCCGTGTTTGCCCTGCTCTTTGCGAATCGGCCTGCGTGCTTGGTATAAACGATAACCCTATTACCATACGTGAGAATGAACTTGCCATAATCGAGCACGCTTTCAAAAAAGGCTTTATCAAGGCTGATCCCCCAAAGGCGCGTACAGGGAAAAGAGTGGCTGTAATTGGTTCCGGCCCTGCTGGGCTTTCCTGCGCCGCACAGCTTAATAGCGCCGGGCATACTGTCACTGTTTTTGAAAAAGCCGACCGGATAGGCGGTTTGATGCGCTATGGTATTCCCGATTTTAAACTGGACAAATCCGTCCTCGACAGGCGCATCAAGCTCTGGAAAGAAGAGGGGATAGAGTTCAAAACAGGTGTCGCGGTAAATAAAGATATCAAAGCGGATTTTGACGCGGTATGTTTTGCGGGAGGGTCAAGAGTACCCAGGGACTTAAAGGTGAATGGCCGTGAATTGAAAGGAATATATTTTGCCATGGACTATCTGAGCCAGTCCAACCGACTGGCAGCTGGCGATAAAATATCTGATGGTGACCTTGTCTCGGCCAAAGGCAAGCGGGTGGTGGTGATAGGTGGAGGGGATACAGGGTCTGACTGTGTAGGCACAGCCAACCGTCAGGGGGCAAAGTGCGTGGTCCAGCTCGAAGTAATGCCCCAGCCGCCGGAATGCAGGGATGAGAGATGTCCATGGCCCAAATATCCTTTGCTTTTGAAGACGACTTCTTCTCATGAGGAAGGAGTTGAGCGCAGGTGGGCGGTATTGACCAAGAAGTTTACTGGTTCTGACGGCCATATTACGAGACTTCAATGTGTTCGTGTTGATTTTTCGACAGGCACGATGAAAGAGGTTCCTGGCACCGTGTTTGAGGTCCAGGCTGACCTGGTGCTTCTTGCGATTGGCTTTTTAAGGGATGATAATCTTGAGACCGATGATAACTTTATGACCAAAAACGATGGGGTCTTTTGCTGCGGCGACCAGCGCAGGGGACAGTCTCTGGTAGTCCACGCTATCTCCGAAGGCCGCCAGGCCGCTTATCATATCGACAGGTTTCTCATGGGAAGGTCAGGGTTGCCCAAGCTTTGAATTATGCAAAAACTCCGCGGCTTTTTCGACGCAGCCAACACAGGATAGTTTTCCGATCTTTCGAATGTCGTGGCAGGTCGTTGATCCCGCCAGGTCATTAAAAAGGGCATCGAGTTCGGAGAGCTTTTGCGGACAGCAGTTCTCTAGCATGGCCTTGGCCACATGGTACGCCCCGCAATCACCGCCCGGAGCCATTCCCCCCGCATATCGCCTTGCTCTTTCAAAAAGAACAGGATCGATCTCCTCTAACACAGTGAGGACCGATTGCGCGCAGTTCATGCGCTGGTGGCCGTCCTGGCCTAAGAAGTGTTTTTTTGCTTTGCGGTGCGGCATATAGCTATATTATAGCATTGACAGGCTTTTCCATAGCGGAATCGAAAATTATACTTTTTGGATCATGAATACTTCTTACCAGATAGCTGCCGCTTTGATGGATCTCAACACGCGGATATCCTTGTCTGGGGATTAAATCGTCAGTTACTAGATATCTTTTGATCTTCAGGCAGGAGGGATCACCCCTGGTTGCTTTCCTTAATCTCATAAGGTAGTCATCGCCCCGTCCCCCCTCAAAAAGATGCGCCCAGCATACCTTTAGATCGCCGATTATCAAAGG
>JAHJBW010000037.1 GCA_018813405.1 Candidatus Margulisiibacteriota bacterium
AAAGGCTTGCTGCTTCCAGACTTACAGGGCGTTAACACTCCGGAAGACCAAATAGCCATCTGCCGCCGCAAAGGCGGCATCGGGGAAAAGGAAGCCGTTGAATTATACAGATTTGAAGTGAGGCGTTATAAATGATCAAAGTTGGAATTGTAGGCGCGGGCGGTTACGCGGGGGTCAATCTAATAAACATACTTCTGCGCCATCCGCAGGTGGAAATTAAATGGCTTATGTCCGAAGAAGCCCACAAAGGCAAGGATATTTGCGAGCTTTATCCGCATCTTACTAATATCTTTAGCATGAAATGCCAAACACTTGACGACCTGGATAAAATGGTCGGGCAGATCGACCTGGTCTTTCTGGCCCTGCCGCACGGCATAGCCCTCAATTATGTCCCTGCCATTATCGCCGCCGGTAAAAAGGTGGTAGACCTTGGGGCTGACTATCGTTTTGACAACGAGGAAGTGTTCAAGAAATGGTACAACATTGAGCACAAGGACAAAAAAGCTTTTAAGATGGCTGTCTTTGGCTCACCCGAACTGTTCAAGGCGGACATCAAAAAGGCACAGCTTATCGGCAATCCCGGCTGTTATCCAACAGCTTCTATACTGGGGATCGCGCCACTGGCAAAGGCTGGACTGATCGACCTTTCAGGTGTCATGGTAGACGCAAAGTCCGGCGTGTCCGGCGCCGGCCGCGGAGTGAACCTCAAGACGCACTACTGCGAACGCAACGACGGGATCATGGCCTATGCCGTCACCAACCACCGCCACATGGGGGAGATAGAATATCAGGTGACCAGGATATCGGGGGACCAGGGGACGCGGATAACCTTTGTGCCGCATCTGGTGCCGATGACAAGGGGGATTTTGACAACGATATATGCAAAATTTGCAGGAACGGGAGATCTCGCGTTCCTGCGTAAGACCTATCGCGATTTCTATAAGGATGCGCCGTTCGTACGGATATTTGATGAACAGCCCTGCACAAAAAATGTGGTCAACACGAACTACTGTGACATCAGTGTTGACTTGAACACCAACAGCAATACTGTTATAGTAACATCTGCTATTGACAACCTTATCAAAGGCGCCGCGGGACAGGCGGTCCAGAATATGAACCTGATCTGCGGATTCCCTGAAGATGAGGGTCTAAAGAACATAGGAGTTTATCCCTAGATGAAAGAACTTAAACCCGGCAAATCTGGCCGGGGAGGTGTCACTGCTCCCGGGGACTTTCTTGCCGCAGGCATCTACAGCGGGGTCAAGCGTTCCGGCAAAAAAGACCTCTGCCTCGTTTTTTCAAAGCATCCTGCCGCCGCGGCCGCTGTCTTTACCAACAATCTCGTAAAAGCCGCGCCTATCCTGCTATCCCAAAAACAGGTCCGCAATGGCAGGATACAGGCTATTGTGTGCAATTCCGGCAACGCCAACTGCTGTACGGGCAAACAGGGCATGACCGATGCCTATGCCATGATAGACGAGACCGCCCTTGCCCTGGGCATTAAAAAAGGGGATGTCCTTATCGCTTCCACCGGCGTGATCGGCGAACTGATGCCCATGGAAAAGATTTTGCCCGGCATTAAAAAGGCGGCAGGCCTTGTCTCGCAAAACGGCGGGCGCGCCGCCGCAGAGGCCATTCTGACCACTGACACTCGCGCCAAACAGATCGCGGTAGCCCTTGATGGCTACACTATTGGTGGGGTTGCCAAGGGGTCGGGCATGATAGCCCCCAGCATGGCCACCATGCATGCCTTCATTACCACCGATGCCGTAGTAGACAAAAAGACCCTGCAGGACGCCCTGCGTGACGCCGTGTCCGAGACCTTTAACATGATCTCCGTTGACCTGTGCATGAGCACCAACGACTGTGTTTTTGCTCTGGCCAACGGTGCCTCCAAAGTGAAGATATCTTCCGGCAAGGCTAGCAAACGTTTTACGCTGGCTCTTACGCATGTCTGCAAGCACCTGGCAAAAGAGATAGCCCGCGACGGCGAAGGCGCCACCAAGCTGGTAGAGGTAAAAGTGACCGGCGCCGCTTCAAAGCAAGACGCAAAACGCGCCGCGCTGTCCATAGTAAGCTCCGATCTTTTCAAAGCGGCTGTTTTCGGCTCCGATCCCAACTGGGGGCGGATAATGGGCGCCCTGGGTGCTGTTCCCATAAAACTTAATCCCGACAAAGTGGACATATTCCTCAACAACATCATGATCGCCCAGAACGGCGCGAAGGCAAGTTTCAGCCGTTCAAAAATGGCCAGGCAAATGGCAAAAAAAGAGCTCCATTACCGTGTCGAGCTTAAGCTTGGCAATGAATCTGCCGAAGCCTGGGGCTGTGATCTTACCTATGATTATGTCAAGATCAATGCCCGATACCACACATGAAGAATAGAATAAAAAAAGCCCGGATCGTAATGGAAGCCTTGCCCTACATAATGAGGTTCCACGGCAAGGTCATTGTGATCAAGTACGGCGGCGCCGCCATGACCGACCCCGCGCTTGAGAATTCCGTAATGCGTGATGCCGTGCTTTTAAAGTATGTGGGCATGAACCCTGTGATAGTCCACGGCGGCGGGCCCGAGATAAACAGGGCGCTCAAGAAAAAAAAGCTCGAGACACGCTTCGTAAAAGGGCTCAGGGTAACCGACCGCGCGACCATGGAGGTCGTGGCCAGGGTGCTGGGGGATAAGATCAACAAAAAGATAGCCTCGCTTATAAAGAAGAACGGCGGCCGCGCCAGGGGTTTTGCCGGGTTGAGGGGCCGCATCATCAAGGCCCACAAGCTAGTGCCCCTTAATGATCAGGGCATTAAGATAGACCTTGGCTACACCGGGACCGTGACCGGCGTGCGCAACCGCGACCTCAAAAAGTGCATGGAGAAAGGCTATATTCCCGTGCTGGCGCCCATAGGGGTGGGAGCCGGGGGCAGGCTCTACAATATCAATGCCGACCAGGCGGCGGCGGCGGTGGCTTCGCACCTTGACGCCGCCAAGCTTATACTTTTGACCGATGTCCAGGGGGTCCTGGACGCCCATGGCAAGCTTATTTCCAACATAAACACGGTAAAGGCGCGCCGCATGATAAAGTCCGGCCAGTTAAGCGGCGGCATGATTCCCAAGGTCCGCAACAGCCTGGCCGCCCTGCGCAAGGGGGTGGAGCAGGTCCACATTATCGATGGCCGCATCCCGCACGCCATTCTCCTCGAGATATTCACCGACAAAGGTATCGGCACACTGGTAGAACGCAGATAATCCCTCCAGGCGTGCAAGTTTTTCCAGTATAGATACGATATAAATACCAGGAGGCGGTGTATCTATATGACAGTGAGTGCTATACAAGCATCGTGGTCAAGGTACTTTCTTGCGCACGGTGTTTCTCTTGACAAAGTCAATGAGAAAAAGATCGACCTTTCGGATGGACTTGAAGAAAAAGAGCGTGCTGACCTTGGTATCAAAGACAGCCAATTTGATGTGATCGCGGCACAGGGATGGACGCTAAATCCCGCCAATTCTGCCTTAGCTGGCAGCAAAGTCATTACGACCGAAGAACTGGAGAAGGCCGAAAAGGACATTGAGCAGTACGCCGACCTATATACCGGCGGCAGGCTGGACAAGGCATATGAAAGATATCTTGGCGGAAAACTTGAGGGCCGTGATTTTTCAGCTGAAGCAAAGGTCTGGGAAGACCTGCGGAAAGAAGCGGACAAACCCGGCGCCAACGGGAAAACTATTGCCGAGACCCTTGCCATAAATTACAAGCCGATCACCGATAGACTTACGGAAGATCGTGGACCGGCTGATTCGATCAAAATAATCAGGGTAATTCTTGAGGCGTCAAGATACAGTACCGGTGTTTTGCCAAAGCAGTACAACGGTGAATATACCCTTGAAGCCATAAAGGAATTTTTGAGGAATGAGATGACATTTGAGGACATAAAGGTTGGTGAACCGACCTCATAATGTTTTTGCTTTTTGATGCAAGTTTTTAGCTGTTTAATACGATAATAATAATAGAAGGGACTTTTGATTGCCTGTTATCGAAAGTCACTTAAACAGGATGTTTATAATAGCCCATTAACAGGCTTGTCTGCCGGAAAGGCGGACGGGCTTTTTTGTTATATTGGAGGGAAAAATGTCAGGCGCAAATATAGGTCCAGTTAAACAGGCCCAGACCCCGCCAGCCAGACCGGCGGCTCCGGCTACTCCACAGGCTCCGGCCAGACCGTCTGCTCCATCAGCGCCCGCGGCCGGTAGTTTCAAGCCGGTTGACGCCACTCTTGAGAACGGATTAAAATATTACTTCCTTGGCGTTCATGGCATTGATCTTGCTAAAGTCAAC
>JAHJBW010000038.1 GCA_018813405.1 Candidatus Margulisiibacteriota bacterium
CCAGGTTCAAGTCAACGAAGGTGGTAGGCAGAGTGATATTTTTGGCAAAACAGCTCGATAAACAAATAGGCTGATATCAGTCAATAAGGAGGATTTTGTGTTTGTTTCCAAACAAGAAATGGCGTCTCTTGATGAAGGAGAAAGAATCGGCCTGTATTTAGGCGATTGCGTGTTCATTGAGGGAGGAACCCCTGCCGATTATGTCCCTTTGGTCGTTCTCAATCTTGCCTTGCATAGACATCTTAAAGAAGAAAATCCTCTTTCAGAATTGTTTAGCCGTGCTGGAATTGATCATGATACTTCGCACCACTGGACGGCCAACCTTCTTGATGTTTTCCTGGCGGAGGAATATTTTGCGGATATACCGGAAAGATATGCGGAATATCTTAGCTGGCGCAAATCGGTAGAGAGGACCGACTTCTTTTTTAATGGGACTGTTGATACGATTTTAAGCGGCAGAAATATTCGGACACGGTACCGCCGTATCACCCATCCTTTGGATCGCGGCCTTTACTGCAATCATTCCTGGCGCATGTCCGGCTCTTTGGACAGGGTTTTTGGGAAATATACGGCTGATAAAACATACAGGGATTTCAGGGTTTCTCGCTGTGACCTGTTGTTGAGGCGGCTTTGCAAGATGGATGAGTTTAATGTGGAGCTGACGCTTCGTTTGCTGCGCCATATTCTTGAGAAATCTACCACAAGTGTAAAAAATGGACGTCAGACAAGGTCGGTTGTAGTGCCGGAAGAGTATATCTCACAGGCTGATCTATTGACCAAAGAGAATATGGGGGAAGCCTGGATACTGGCCAAGACCGGCTCGATTGGATCATATATTTTGGTCCGACAGGCTGCAATGAGCATAGACGCGCTTATAAACAAATTGGCCTTTTTTGCCCGAGAGGTCCTGATCTCTTCTGCTGAGAGGGAAGGAGACATCAGCCCTGAAATATTATTGGCCATCAAAAATGCCAGAATGGTCCTTAGTATGCCGGAGATCAGCATTCAAAATATGGAAATTGATCTTAGTAGTGTCCGAAGATCAGAAGAGAGCTTGCAAAGAATTAAGGCTATGCAAGAAATACTTGGCGATAGAATCAACACCGCATGCGGGGTTTTGGAAAAATTCCGGGCCGTGGAAGAAAAACTGAACAAAATGGGGGAGGCCGGATTTAGTATTATCCCCGGAGGCATAACGCAGGATATTGAAAAAATCAAAGCCGAAATTGAGCGTCTGGTAACGATGATAGCAAAATATTCAGAGGCCATGGAAACTTTGTCCGAACTGGCGGCAACCCGCGAAGAAATGAGAGGTTTGCTGGGAGTTGTGGTCTTGGACGCGGCGCCAGCAGGACAACTGATCGGGCAAAAAGATAATTAATTGTTGTCGCATTACGGCAAAAATTTCACCGCTGCTGAAACTATTTCATGGGACCACAACCAGACCAGGCCTTCCAATATTCAGTGGTTGTGATAAAATTAACTAAAGGGGTGGTTAACATGAAAAGAACCGCAATTATAGAACAAAAAATCCTATCTGATCTTCGGGGTCTTCCGGCTGAAAAAATGCTTGAAGCAGCTGATTTTATCGAATACTTAAAAGTTCGCCAGACAGATTGGAGGGTGAGATTTAAGTCCTTTTTAGGGAAAATTGAACCCAAAATGAAAAAGGTTTCTTACGCGGATGTCGCCAAAGAAATATCAAAGACCCGGGGTAAATGATGAAAAAAAGGGCGGTTTTGGATACCAATGTTTTTATTTCTGCTTTGAAAAAGGGCAAACTAAGAAAAATATTGGATCTTTGGATGGAAGATCGTTTTGATGTGTTAGTTTCCGATAAGATCATAAAAGAAGTCTTTGAAGTCCTAAAAAGACCAAAATTCAATTTCTCCTCATTAGACATAGAAGAATTAGGAACCCTGATTTTTGAAAGGGCGCGGATCTTCAATTCAGAAGAAACTATCAGGATTTGCGATGACCCTGACGACAATAAGTTTATTGAATGTGCGGTAGCAGGCAAAGCGAATTTCATCGTATCGGGGGATAAAGATCTTTTGCGGATCCAAGAATATCAGGAAATAAGGATCATTGCTCCATCTGATTTTATAAAGGAGCTTAGATAGACTTTATGACCACCATCGCGATCATAGGCCTCGGGCTCATCGGCGGGTCGATAGGCGAA